>JBQTHV010000080.1:0-33275 GCA_052389555.1 Gemmatimonadales bacterium
GCCACGCCTGCCGGTTGGTTCGCCTCCTCCCCGCTGCGGCATTCAGCCTGGCTGCAGCGGTGCCCGCATTCCCGCAGTCCGTGCAGTACCGCTCGCCCGCCGGCGTGGAATACCGCTCGCTGCCCGATACCGGTCCGATCGCCCGGGCCGAGGCCGCCCTCGCCAAGGACTCGCGGAACGTGGCACTCCTCATCCAGCTCGGCCAGGCGCAGTCGGGCGCCCGCCAGTTCCGTGAGGCCATCGCCACGTTCACCCGGGGCCTCGAGATTGCCCCCGACGACCCGATGCTGCACCGGTGGCGGGGCCATCGGTACCTGTCGGTGCGGGAATTCGACCGCGCGCTGGCCGACCTAACCCGCGGATTCCGGCTCGACAGCACCAACTACGGCATTCTCTATCACCTGGGCATCGTCCGCTTCGCCCAGGGAGATTTCGCCGGCGCGGCCGATGCGTTCCGCCGGGCCCAGCGCCGGGCTCCCGAAGCAGGTGAGCTGGCCGGCTCGACCGACTGGCTCTGGATGGCGCTCCAGCGGGCCGGCCGCGCCGCCGAAGCAACGGCCATGCTCGATGGCCGCCCCGATTCGCTCCCGGGCAGCAACGCCTACACTCAGCGGTTGCGGCTCTACCGAGGCGAGATCGGCACCGACGCGGTGATCACGCCGGCCGATACCAGCGATATCGCCCTTGCGACGCTGCGCTATGGCATCGGGAACTGGTACCTCGTTCGGGGCGATCCGACCCGCGCTCGCCAGTGGTTCGAGCGCTCGATCGCGTCGGGGGGCTGGCCCGCGTTCGGATTCATCCTCTCGGAAGTCGAGCTCCGGCGGCTCCGCTGAGCCACGTCCCAGGGTATCTTTTGCGCTCCGCCTCCGGGCGGCCTCATCCCCAACCCGATCAGTCCGAGGCATTCCGATGGCGACGACCCGTCGTGTTCTGCTGTGCGCCGGAATCGTAATCCTGGGCTCGTGCCGCACTGCGCCTCCCCGGCAACCTGCCCCTCAGCCTGCCCCTTCCCTCGCAGGAGCCCCAGCCGGTCCCCGAGGCGGGGTTCCTCCGGCGGCGCCAGGCCAGGATACCGCCCAACGCGCCGCCCCGACTCCCGGCGAACCAGCCCCGCGGCCTTACAACCGCGTGATCACTTCGGAGGCTCGCTCGAAGGACGGTCTCTTCAAGACTCACCGGATCGGTAGTCGCGTCTACTTCGAGATTCCGCGGCGAGCCTTCACCAAGGAGCTGCTCCTGGTCACCCGCGCCGCCCGGGTACCCGTGAACCAGGGATACGGCGGACAGCAGGTGGCCTCGAACCTGGTGCTGCGCTGGGAGCGGCGCGACCATCGCGTGTTGCTGCGCTCGGTTTCCTATGAAACCGTGGCCGATTCCACCAGTCCGATCTTCCGCGCGGTGCTCAATTCCAACAATCCGACCATCATCGCGGCCATGAACGTGGAGGCCTATGGCCCCGACAGCGCCTCGGTCGTCGACGTAACCCGCCTCTTTACCGCGCCACCGCCCGAGCTCGTGCCGGCCGCCCGGGCCCGCACCAATCCCGACGCCAATCGCTCCTTCGTCGAACGGGTGCTCACCTTCCCGACCAACGTGGACGTCGAGGCGACGCTCACTTATCCGCCACCCCCGCCTGGAGGACCGGCGGCGGGCGGCCCGGGCCAGGCCGCTGCCGCCGGAACGGCCACGCTGGTCATGCACTGGAGCATGATCCAGCTCCCCGAGCGTCCGATGATCCCACGCCTGGCCGACAAGCGCATCGGCATATTCACCGAGGAGCTCGTTGACTACGGCCGTCCCGAGCAGCGGGCCCAGACCCGGGAATACCTGGTGCGCTGGCGCCTGGAGAAAAGGGACCCGAGCGCGGCGGTGTCCGAGCCGGTGAAGCCGATCACCTACTATGTCGATCCTAACACGCCGGAATGGCTCAAGCCCTGGGTCAAGCGGGGGATCGAAGCCTGGCAGCCTGCGTTCGAAGCAGCCGGCTTTCGCCGCGCCATCGTAGCCGCCGACGCGCCCACCCCGGCCCAGGATCCCGACTGGGCGCCGGAGGATGCCCGCTACTCAGTGGTGCGCTGGTTCCCCTCGACCATCGAGAATGCGGTCGGCCCGAACGTGCACGATCCCCGGACCGGGGAGATCCTCGAGTCCGACATCTATATGTATCACAACATCATGAACCTCCAGCGGTCCTGGTACTTCACCCAGGTCGGTCACCTCGACCCGCGAGCCCGCCTGTGGCCCTTCCCCGATTCCCTGATGGGGCGGCTGGTGGAGTTCGTGGTGGCCCACGAGGTCGGGCATACGCTGGGCTACCAGCACGACCAGAAGGGGAGCTCGACCTATCCGGTGGATTCGCTCCGCAGTAGGAGCTGGGTCGCCCGGATGGGACACGCGCCCTCTATCATGGACTACTCGCGCTTCAACTACGTGGCGCAGCCGGAGGACCGCATTCCGCTGGCCGATCTCATCCCGCGGATCGGTCCCTGGGACATCTACACGACGAAGTGGGGCTACACGCCGATTCCCGGAGTGACTACGCCGGATGCGGAATGGCCCACGCTCGATCGCTGGTCGCGGGAGCAGGACGCAACGCCGTGGTACCGGTTCAACCTCTCGGACTCCCGGGGGTCCGATCCCGGCGATCAAACCGAGGCGGTCGGCGATGCCGATCCGGTCACGGCCACCGGGTGGGGCATCCGGAGCATCCGGCAGATTGTGCCCCTGCTCATGCCGGCCTCGGTCCGGCCCGGCCAGGACTACGACGACCTCACCATGCTCTATGGCCGGCTGATCAACCAGTGGGCCACCGAGCTCCGCCACGTGGCCATCCTGGTCGGCGGCGCCGAGGCGCAGGAGAAGTACGCCGGCCAGGCGGGGCCGCGCTACCGGCCGTGGCCGCGGGTTAGGCAGAAGGAGGCGGTCCGCTTCCTCACCGAGAACGCGTTCCGAACGCCGAGCTATTTCCTGAGCGACAGCCTGCTCCGGCTGATCGAAGTGGAAGGGGCCCTCCGGCGGATCAACCAGGCCCAGACCGGCATCCTCAACACCCTGTTCAACGACCGCCGGCTGGAGCGGGTCGTGGAGTTCGAAGCGACGGGCCGGGAGGTCTACCCGCTCACCGAGCTCCTCCGCGATGTCCGCGGCGGGATCTGGAGCGAGCTCGGCGCGGGCAGCGTCGTCATCGATCCCTACCGTCGCGAGCTCCAGCGGAGCTATTTGACCCTGGCGGGGGCCAAGATCAATCCGCCGCCCTTTACGCCTCCGGCCGGGCTCCCGGCCCAGTTCGCGACTCAGCTCGGTCCCGCCCGCTCGACCAGCGATATCAAGGCGGCCTTTCGCGCCGAGCTGCGAGCGCTCGATGCCGACCTGGTCCGTGCCATTCCCCGCTCGCGCGGCATCACCCGCGCCCATCTGGAGGACGCGCGCGACCAGATCCGGAAGATCCTCCGGCCGGAGGAGCGGGGCGGATCGTGACCGCGATACTGCTCGGGCTCCTCCTCGCGGGGGGCGCCGGTCCTAACCCGCTCGCCGTCTGGGGGCGGGAGGGGCATCAGATCGCCTGCGAAATCGCCTGGCAGCGCATGACGCCCGCGGCGCACGCGATGGTCCGCGCCCTCCGGCTGGCCGACCCCGACTCCGGAGCCACCTTCCCGGCCAGCTGTCTCTGGGCCGACCGGGTTCGCTCGTCCACTCACCGGTACACCAACGCGTACCACTACATCAACATTCCGGCCGGCGCCGGCAAAGCCGATCCGGATCGCGACTGCGGCGATCCGGCACGCCGCTGCGCGCCCTGGGCTATCCGCTACTACGCGGGGGTCCTGCTCGACTCGACCGCGTCGATCCTAACCCGCGCTCAGGGGCTCAAGTTCCTCGCCCATTTTGTGGGGGATCTCCACCAGCCGCTGCATGCGGGCCGCCCCCAGGATCTCGGCGGGAACACGATCAAGGTCGAGTTTCTCGGCCGCCGGCTCCAGAACGGCGACAGCCTGAACCTCCACTGGGTCTGGGATTCCTCGATTCTCGAGCGCCTGGCGCTGGTCTGGCCGGACTCGGCGCTGGCGCTCAATGCGGAGATCAGCCGCAGCGAAGCGGCCCTCTGGGACGACCTCGATGTGCTGGGCTGGACCAACGAGTCCTACCGGCTCGCCGAGGCGATCGTGTATCCGCTCGCGGAGGGCAATCGCATCGACCCGGAGTATGTCGAGCGGGCCCGCCCGGTCGTTCGCCTGCGGCTCAAGCAGGCCGGCGTCCGCCTCGCGTCGCTGCTCAACCGCATCGCCGCCCGGACCCTCGACCCCGCGAAGCTTCTCCCTTGAGCTCGCCCACAGATTGCCGAGATGCCACAGATTCTCAACTACATCCCACGGATGACACGGATGACACGGATTCATCCTCCGAACCCCGGCCTTCTCGGACCTAATCCGTGTAATCCGGGTAATCTGTGGGCTGTTTTTTCACTTCGTTTGACCGGTGGGCCCGCAATTCAGTCTGTGGCATCTGGGTAATCTGTGGGCCAATTCTTCGCGAACTGGCCCTGGGCGACCATCGCGATCGCGTTCCACATCGCGAGCCGGCTTGCCTATGTGGTCGGCGTAGGCAGCGCGCTCAATCTCGAGAAGCGACGCCGCTGGTTCACCCGAGCGCGCGGGACCGAAGCAGGGTTCCGGCGGTTCCGTCGTCTTGCCGCCACGGTGATGAACAATGACGCGGTGAGCTTTGCCCTGGCGTGCTGGTTAACCCGCGAGACGCTGGCGATCCCGGTGGCTCGGCCGGTGCTCGTCGCAGTGGGGGGCGCGGCCATCCTGGCCGGCGCCTCGATCAAGCTTTGGGCCCGAGCCGCGGTGGGCGGTGGCGGTGCTGGGTACTACTGGCGGGACTTCTTCGACGCGCAAGTCCCTCCGCCGGGAAAGCCCGGCCCATATCGCTACCTCAAGAATCCGATGTACACGCTGGGCTACCTGCACGCTTACGGGCTCGCGCTCGCGCTGGCCTCGCTGCCCGGACTGGTCCTCGCGGTCTTTGATCAACTGGCGATTCTGGCCTTCTATCGGATTGTCGAGAAGCCCCATTTCGACCAGCTCTTACCCCGGCAAGGGGCCCGGACTCGCGGTTGAACTTTCGGCGGCCAGCAGTATGTTCCGCACTTCCCCAGCGGGAAAGCCTCGATGTCCCGCACCGTCTGTGGTACCCTCCTCGGGTTCAGCGCAGCACTGATCCTCAGCTCGTGTGGTGGTGACGGCGGGGTTACTCCTCCGCCGCCGCCGCCGCCGACACCACCTCCAGCTAACCCGACCAATGTGCGCGTGGTCACCGCCGGCGACGCGGCCGTCACGGTAGCGTGGGATCAGGTCTCGGGCGCGACCTCCTACAACCTCTACTCGGCCTCCCAGGCGGGGGTGACGAAAGCGAACTTCGCTTCGAAGCCCGATGGGGCAAGACGGACCAACGTAACCTCACCGGCCGCGGTAACCGGCCTGGTCAACGGGAGGACCTACTTCTTCCTGGTCACCGCAGTCGGGACCGGGGGAGAATCGCGCGAATCGGCCGAGGTGAACGCCACTCCCCAGGCGGCCTTTGCTCCCGGCACCAGTACCCAGTTGAGCGGGGGCAATTACACCTACTCATCCCTGAACATCGCGGCCGGGGTGACAGTCACCGTGACCGGTGCAGTAGTCATAACGGTTACGGGGAATGCCACGATCGCCGGAACCCTTACCGGTGACTGTACCGCAATCGATATCCGGGTGGCCGGCTCGCTTACGATCGACGGTCTGGTTCGCAACACCTGCACCGTCCTCCCGGTCAGCCGGCCCGGGATCAAGCTCTTGGCCGACGGCGAGCTCATCCTCGGTACGACCGCCTCGAACCAGGACGCGATCGTCAGCGATGGATCGGTTCGGATCACCGATACCGCAACCGAGAACGCGGATTTCACCCCCATCGGGGTATTCCCCAACGTGAGGTCGTCGCCGCGGTCGAGCCTCAGAACTCCGACCGAGCCCCAGCAGGTCAGTCCTCAGGCCAGAATGGCTCGCCCGGTTCGGGCTCAGCGGGGAGACGACGTCCGGGTCACCAGGGACGGTCCCATTACGGTGGGGGGCGCGATAAACGCCGGAAACGGTGCCGATGCCCCGGTCAAGAATCAGCCGGGGAACTGCGACAATTCGCTGGCCCTGGGTGGGAATGGCGGCACCATCGCGTTCGCCGCGCGCAACAGCACGCTGACCTTCCAGGCCGGCACCACGCTTCAGGCTGGCAACGGCGGTAAAGGCGGGAATTGCACCGCTCCCTCAGGGTGTCCGGCGACCGCGCTGGCTGGAAGAGGAGGGGACGGCGGGTCTATCCTAGTTGGCGCGACCACCATCGTGTTCGAGGCAGGGGTCACCCTCAATCGAGGTAATGGAGGTCTGGGCGGTGACGCCACTGCAACGGCAGATGACGGACCTGCGGCCTGTGCCAACGGTTGTGACGCGACGGCGACGGGAGGAAAGGGCGGCAACGCCGGCGGCATAGGCTACATCATTACCGTCCCCGGTACGATCAACGGCAACCCCACCGAATCCGGGGCCAACGGCGGAACCGGTGGATCCGCCACAGCCACCGGTGGCGATGGAAGGGACTGCAACGTTTGCCCGGGTGGCAAGGGAGGGGACGGCGGCGCTGCCACCGCCACCGGCGGGCAGGGTGGCGATGGGGCCACTCGCAACATCTTTCCGAGAGCCGCGGACTCCCATCGCAAGGGGAACGGCGGTCCTTCCGATGCCGTCGGCGGCAACGGCGGCGAGGGTGCCGAGTGCTGCAAGTTCCTCGAAGGCGGCGACGGCGGCAAAGGCGGAAACGCTACTTCGACCGGCGGGCAGATCGGGGCAGTCGGGGTCGGCGGCAATGGAAATCGGGGAACCGACACCGGCAACGGCGGGAATGGAGGCAACGGCGGCGACGGCCTAGGTCCAGGAGACGGCGGCCTCAAAGGAACGGGCACCGGGGATCCCACGGATATTCCCGATGGAGCCGACGGCGCGGACGGTGCTGACTGCGTGGTGGATATTTGGTTCATCTACTTCTCCAGCATCAACGACGGTGAGATCACGCCGGGGTCGACCCGGACCCTGGCCACCTACGCCAGCATGTCGCCGGTCAACCCCACGGGGACGGTGGTCGCACGCTTCATGACATCGAGCGAAGTCGGAGGAGAGGTGCAGCACATAAAATCCGGCAATCAAATGCTGGTCCCGCGCGGCGGCATTGAGGTGCCACTCCAGACTCTGCTGCCCGGATTCCCGGTCGGCAAAGTACGGACCCGCTTCCTCAACTTCTGCCTGGTTGCCCAGTGCGTTCAGCTCATCGGGTACTATCAGGGCGTGGAGCGAGCCAGGGTCGGGAGCGCCAACACCAATAACAGTGGAGAAGATCAAACGATCGAGCTCCCACCGCCGAGCGGATTCCCGTATTACGACAAGTTCGTGCTGATTGGGGGGCCGTTCCACTTCGACCACTGGTGGATTCTGATTATTGATCCGTGATTTAGGAGGTAGTGAGTAGGAGGTAGTAAGAAGGGACAAACCTTGCCGATGCCAGGTCTTCGCACCGGTCTGGTATGTCCCTGCTTACTACCTCCTACTTACCACCTCCTGCAGTTACGCAACCAGATCCTTCAACCGCTCCCCGGTCTCTCCTTCCCGGAGCCGGATCAGCGCCCGGTCCCGCAGCTGGCGAATCCGCTCGCGGGTTACGCCCATCATCCGGCCGATCTCCTCGAGGGTGCGGCTCTGGCCGTCCTCGATGCCGAAGTAGAGCCGGAGGACCTTGGCGTCCCGCGGAGGCAGCGTTGCCAGGGCGGCTTCAATGTCGTTGGTCTGGCTGTTGGCCATCGTGCCGGCATCGGTGCCTTCCTGCTCCGCGGCGAACCGCTCGATCCGCTCGTTGCCGTCGCCGTCCCGAGTCGGATGGTCGAGCCGCACTGCCTCGGAGTTGAGGGCGGAAAGCGAACGCACCGCCTCGGGCGTAAGCCCGGTGGCCCGGGCCAACTCCTCGGTGGTCGGCATCCGGCCCAACCGCTCCTTGAGCAGCGTGGTGGTCCGACCCAGCCGGGAGAGGTCCGCAGTTCGGTTGAGCGGGACCCGAACCGGCCGCCCATGCCGGGCGATCGCGGCCTGAACCGCCTGCCGAATCCACCACACGGCGTACGAAATGAACTTGACCCCGCGGTCCGGATCGAACTTCCGGGCAGCGGTCATCAGCCCCAGGTTGCCCTCGCCGATCAGATCGACCAGCGGGACACCTCGGTTCTGGAACTTCTTAGCCACCGACACCACGAAACGCACGTTGTGCCGGGCCAGTCTCTCCTGGGCAGCGACGTTGCCGCGGAAAGCCTTGCGGGCGAGTTCCATCTCCTCTTCGCGCGAGAGAAGAGGAACCCGGCTGATCTCATCCAGATAGAGATCCAGGCTCTCCCGGCCTTCGTCGATCGCCTTGGCGATCTGAGCCGGCTTGATTGCGCCACGCTTGGTGCGAGGGGCGTTTGCCACGGGTCTGGGCCTCCTTGGTTGCTGCACGTTAAGGTTCGCATGCGGGGCCCCAAGCCGCCGCAGTTGAACCATGCAATATATAGTCTAACCTACTGAAAATCAATGGGTTAACTAAATCACGGCCCGGCTTGAGCTTCGACTCATGACTCCCGCCGGATGCTCAAACGGCTGGAAAACCAGCTGCTTCATCGGCCTTCCAGCCGCCTGAGACCCCCTGCCGACTGGGAGACGTTTCAGTCACCCAAATCCACACGTCCCACAGATTCATGAACAGTCGATCGGGCGCCCGGCACTCGGCGCTCGGCGCTCGGCACTCGGCGGTCGGCACTCGGCATCCAAGGCTTAGATGCGCGGGTTACCTAAACCGCCGCACCCAGCCCATGAGCGCCGAGTGCCGAGTCCCGAGTCCCGAGTCCCGAGTCCCGGGTTACAGTGCCTTCAGCTCCGCCACCAGCTTGGCCAGGCTGGCCTTGGCATCTCCGAAGAGCATGGCGGTCTTCGGGTTGTAGAAGAGCTCATTCTCGATCCCGGCAAACCCGGCTCCCATGCCGCGCTTCATCACGATGATGGATCTGGCCTGATCGACGTTGAGGATCGGCATACCGTAGATCGGGCTCGAGGGATCGGTCCGGGCGGCCGGATTCACGACATCGTTTGCCCCGATCACCAGCGCCACGTCGGTCCGCTCGAACTCGGCGTTGATCTGATCCATGTCGTACAGCTTGTCGTAGGGGACGTTCGCTTCGGCGAGGAGGACGTTCATGTGGCCCGGCATGCGCCCCGCCACCGGGTGAATGGCGTACTTCACTTCTCCGCCCTTCTTCTCGATCAGATTGGCCAGTTCCCGGACCAGATGTTGGGCCTGCGCCACGGCCAGTCCATAACCCGGCACCACAATCACGCTCCGGGCGAACGCCAGCTGGACCGCCGCGTCTTCCGCCGACACTTGCCGCACGGTCAGTCCCTCGGCGCTCTTCCCGCCGGTCGCCGCGCCACCCCCGAACGCGCCGAACAGCACGTTACCGAGCGAGCGGTTCATCGCCTTGCACATGATCTGGCTCAGAATGACCCCGGACGACCCTACCAGCGCGCCGGCGATGATCAACTCCTCGTTCCGGATCACGAACCCGGTCATGGCCGCGGCGATTCCGCTGTAGGAGTTGAGGAGCGAGATCACCACCGGCATGTCGGCTCCGCCGATCGGAATGACCAGCAGAATACCGAGCAGGAGCGACAGTCCCGCGACTACATAGAGCGGCCATAACAGCGACGCCGGGGTGACGATCTGATACACCGCGACCGCCACGATGACCAGAAACAGCAGCGCGTTGAGGGTCTTCTGCAGCGGGTAGGTGATCGGACGCCCGGTCATGATTTCCTGGAGCTTCGCGAAGGCGATCACGCTCCCGCTGAGCGTCACCGCGCCAATCAGCAGGGCCAGCTGAATGCTGATGGCGGTGTCGAGTGGGAGCAGGGTCCCCGTGAGCTCCGACTTGAGCAGTTCTCCGCTTCCCACCAGGAGCGAGGCGCCTCCGCCGAAGCCGTTGAGGAGCGCCACCATCTGGGGCATCGCGGTCATCTTGACGGCCCGGGCCATCCAGATTCCTAACCCGGAACCCACCACCAGCCCAGCGATGATGACCTGGTAGGAGACGATCTGCCGGTCGAGCAGCGTGATCACGATGGCGAGCGCCATGCCGGCCCCCGACAGCCGGTTCCCCTTGACCGCCGTGAGCGGGCTCGAGAGCCACTTGAGCCCGATGATGAAGCAGACCGCCGCGACGAGGTAGAGTGCTTCGGTGAGCCAGAGCGGCATCAGCGCGGCTCCGGCTTTCGCTTGAACATCTGGAGCATGCGATCGGTCACGACGTAGCCCCCCGCCACGTTGAGCATGGCGAGCACGACCGCGAAGAATCCCAACACGGTCGAGATCCAGCCGTGGCCTCCGCCGGCCACCACTAGCGCGCCGATGATGGTGATACCGCTGATCGCGTTGGCCCCCGACATGAGCGGGGTGTGCAGGGTCGGAGGCACCCGATGAATGAGCTGCACGCCGAGAAACGTGGCCAGCGTGAAGACGACAATACTTCCAATTAGGAGTTCCATAAGGTCACTGGCTATTGGTTAGTGGCTATTGGCTATTGGCTATTGGTCACTGGACCTAACCCGCCGGGTTGTGTCCAATAGCCAATAGCTAATGGCCCATAGCCTCATTTCACAATCATCGGACCCGCAATCGGATCCTCCGCCCCCACCACAACCCTTCCGTCCTTCGTCAGGTACTCCACCAGGGTCTGCACGTTCCGGCTGTACATCACACTCGCATGCTGAGGGATCTGGCTCGGCAGGTTGATCGGGCCCAGGATGGTGACTCCGTGGGCCTGCACCTCCTCGCCGGCGCGCGAGAGCTCGCAGTTCCCTCCAGTCTCGATCGCCAGATCCACGACGACCGAGCCCGGCTTCATCGTTCGGACCATTGCCTCGGTGATGAGGCGCGGTGCGGGTTTCCCGGGGATCTGGGCGGTGGTCACCACCAGGTCCATATCGGGGATGTGTTTGCCCACCGCCTCGAGCACCTTGCCCTGCTGCTCGGCTTCGAGCTCACGGGCATAGCCCCCGGCTCCTTCGGCCGTCGCCGAGACGGCCGCCGCCTCGACGAACGTGGCACCGAGGCTTTGCACCTGCTCCTTGACCACCGGGCGCACATCGAACGCGCTTACCACGGCACCGAGGCGGCGCGCCGTCGCGATGGCCTGGAGGCCGGCCACGCCCGCGCCGAGGATGAAGGCCTTGCCGGGAGGGATGGTGCCCGCGGCGGTCGTGAGCATGGGCAGCAGGCGAGCCAGGTGACTCGCTCCCAGCAGAACCGCCTGATAACCCGCAATGGTGGCCTGCGACGAGAGCACGTCCATAGCCTGGGCTTTGGTCGTGCGCGGCACCAGCTCCATCGCAAGCAGGATGAGTCCCTTCTCCGCCACTGCAGGTCCCACCCCGTCGCGGCGGGCCTGGACCAGCCCGATGACGATGGCGCCGGACCGGAGGGCGCGGAGATCCTCCGGATCGGGACACTGCACCGAGAGGAGGACCTCGCTCCCGCCGAGGACCGTCCTCCGATCAGCAATCCGCGCACCTGGATTGGTGTAGGCCGAGTCGAGGAAACCCGCCGCCTGACCGGCACCGCTTTCCACGACGACTTCGTGACCGGCGGCCCGAAGCCGCTCCACTCCCTGCGGAACGAGAGCCACGCGGCGCTCGTACCGGGCCGTCTCGCGCGGGACGCCTATGCGCATGGACGGCTTTGCCAATCAATAGTCATGCGAATCAGTCGGGATTCGGGGAAATGGTGAAAAAGTGAACGCCAATATACAATGCCCCATGCCTTCGAAAGTCCGGGTCTATGCTCCAGGGTCGGTCGGAAACGTCGGGCCCGGATTCGATGTATTGGGTCTCGCTTTTGCCGGCGCCGGCGATGTGGTGACCGCCGAAGCCGCCGAAACGCCGGGGGTCGAGATCGTCGAAGCGGGTCATCCTCTCTTGTCTCGAATCCCCGAGAAGCACACCGGCGGAATCGCCGCGATGGAAGTGATCCAGGCGGTGGAGCGGGAGGATTTCGGGGTCCGCATCTGGGTCGAAAAAGGGCTGCCCCTCTCCGGCGGCCAGGGTGGAAGCGCGGCATCCGCCGTGGCCAGCGCGGTGGCGGTGAATCTGCTCCTCGGCTCGCCCCTCGACCGGGCAGGTCTGATGCTGGCCGCGCTCTCGGCGGAGGCTGCGGTTTCGGGTCTCCATCCGGACAATGTGGCCCCAATTCTTCTGGGTGGCCTCGTCCTGGTCCGATCCCTTGAGCCGCTCGACTGGGTGCAGCTGCCGGTCCATCCCGCGCTCCGCATTGTCCTCGCGCAACCCGAGGGGTCGTTGGATACGCGCGAGGGTCGTGATGTGCTGCCGAGCCGGGTTCCTCTCGGCGATGTGATCAATCAGCTGGCCCAGGTTGGCGCACTGGTCGCGGCGACGTTCACAGGAGATCTCAGGCTGCTGGGACGCTCGATCGACGACCGGATCGCCGAGCCCCCCCGCGCGCGATTGCTGCCGGGGTTCCCGGAGGCCAAGCGAGCCGCCATGGCGGCCGGGGCCCTCGGCTGCTCGATCTCGGGCAGCGGCCCAACCGCGTTCGCACTGGTGGACAGCGATGCAGCCGGGCAACAGGTGGCCCGCGCGATGGTGGCCGCCTACGAGAAGAAGGTGGTTCGCTGCACCGCGCGGGTTACGACGGTGGATCTCGAGGGAGCTCGTCCGATTTGACCGCTCCGGCGGCCCCATCGGGGGCGAGCTGGCTGGTCTGTTCATCCTGCTCCGGCCAACTCGATGAGCTGAGCGCGGCGGTCCGTTGTCCGCATTGCGGCGGCCTGCTCGAGGTCCGCCACAGGCCTCCGCGGGTTCGCGGGGCGGCGCTTCGAGAATTATTCGATGGGCGACTGTCGAACGCCGAGGGCCGAGTGCCGAGTACCGACCGCCCGTCCGCCCGACCGCCTGACCGCCTGGTTTCCGGCGTCTGGCGCTTCCGGGAGCTGGTCCTCCCCGGCGCCGCAGCGCTGATCAGCTACCCCGAAGGCAACACGCCGCTGGTGTTCCGGGAAGCCGTGGCACGCTGGGCCGGGGTCACCGATCTCACGCTGAAGCATGAGGGGCTGAATCCGACCGGCTCGTTCAAGGATCGCGGTATGGCGGTCGGGATGACCCAGGCCCTGCGGGTTAGGTCACAGGCGGTGGCCTGCGCTTCGACCGGGAACACGGCAGCCTCGCTCGCGGGTTACGCCGCGCACGCAGGGCTTCCGGCCTACGTGCTCATTCCCGCGGGAGGCATCGCCAGCGGGAAACTGGCCCAGGCGGTTGGCTTCGGCGCGCAGGTCCTCGCAGTGCGCGGAGACTTCGACGCCTGCCTCAGACTGGTAGAGGAGGCCAGTCGCGAGCTGGGACTCTATCTCCTCAACAGCATCAACCCGTTCCGGCTCGAAGGGCAGAAGACCATTGTCTTCGAGCTGCTCCAGCAGCGTCGCTGGATGCCGCCCGACTGGATCGTGCTCCCGGGCGGGAACCTCGGCAATGCGGCCGCCTTCGGCAGCGCGCTCGCCGCGGCGCGCGCCACCGGCCTGATCGACCCGGTTCCCCGTCTGGCCGTGGTGCAGGCGGAGGGCGCGGCGCCCTTCGCCCGGAGCTTCGCGGAAGGATTCCGAAAGCGGGTTAGGGTGCAAGCCGAGACCGTGGCGAGCGCCATCCGGATCGGCCATCCGGCCAGCTGGGACCGCGCGGTCCGGGCGGTCCAGGAGACCAACGGGGTGGTCCTCGCGGTTTCCGACGAGGAGATTCTCGGGGCACAGGCCGCGATCAATCGTGCCGGAGTGGGCTGCGAGCCGGCCAGCGCGGCGAGTGTGGCCGGGGCCCGCCGGCTGGTCACCGACGGCACGATCGCCCCAACCGCGAGCGTCGTGGCGATCCTCACCGGCCACATGCTGAAAGACCCGGAGATCCTGTTGGGGGATCACCGGGTCCGTGAAATCGAGCCGACACTCAGAGATCTTCGTGCGGCGCTCGAGCCGTAGGTGAGGTCGGGCTCACATGTATCCCTCGCGCCGCAACGTCTCGAGCCCACCTCCGTCCTCGAGATCCTGGGCCCGGCCAGCCCGTTCGGCCACCCGGGCAAACTGCCCGCTGCGGAGCTCCTCGATGATCTCCCGCGGGTTCCGCGCGTCGGAGCGAACCGGCCTGGTGCAGGGAGCGCAGCCCAGCGAACGGTAGCGGGTCCCGTCGCCGTGGTTGTAATAGAGGGACACGGTCGGAATGTTCTCCCGCTCGATGTATTCCCAGATGTTGAGCTCGGTCCAGTCCAGCAACGGATGGATCCGCACGTGGGTTCCCGGGGCGAACTCGGTCTTGAACTGGTTCCAGAATTCCGGCGGCTGCTCGCCGATATCCCATTCGTTGCCCTTGGAGCGGGGAGAGAAGTACCGCTCCTTGGACCGGCTCCCTTCCTCATCGGCCCGCACCCCAACGATGACACCGGTATACGGCTCCCGATCCGGGTCGGGCTCGTAGCATCCGGTGGTTAGGTTCAGGCGATACCGGGGACCTTCCCCGCTCAGGGTACGCTTCAGCGCCTCGGTCTTGAGGAGACCGCAGCAAGCGATCCGGTCAATCGCTCCCGCCGGAAAGGTGCGACCGGCGGCGAGCGCCTCTTCGTTCTTCCCCACCACCATCGTCAGGCGCCATTCCCGGGCGAGCTGGTCCCGGTGGGCAATCATCTCGGGAATCTTGAACGAAGTGTCGATATGAACCAGCGGGAAGGGGACATGGCCGAAAAAGGCCTTCCGGGTGAGCCAGAGCAGCACGGTGCTGTCCTTCCCGATCGACCACAGCATGCAGAGTCGCGGGAAGTTCGCATAGGCCTCCCGAAGCAGGTGGACGCTCAGTGCCTCGAGCCGGTCGAGGTGGTCGGGATCCGTCACCGAGGGTTACCTCCTCTGCGGTCGCGGAGAAGCCGGAGCACCGCCGCTCCCGCATCCTCCACCGCCATGCGGCTCGTATCGATCACGAGGTCCGGGGCCGCCGGGGCCTCGTAGGGGTCGCTCACCCCGGTGAAGTTATCGATCTCCCCTCGCCGGGCCCGGGCATAGAGTCCCTTGGGATCCCTCCGCTCACACTCTTCGAGCGGCGTGCTCACGTGCACCTCTATGAAGGACTGGCAGATTCCCCGGATGAATTTGCGCGAATCCTCGTACGGGGAAACGAACGAGGCCACCACGAAGACGCCGTGAGCTTCCAGCTTGCTGGCCAGGTGTCCGATCCGGCGGAGGTGTTGGTCGCGCTCTTCCCGGGTATAGCCGGTTCGGGGAAACACTTCCCGGATCGAATCGCCGTCGAGCCGCTCGACCGCCAGTCCCTTCCGCCGGAGCTGGTGGTCCACCCAGTCGGCCACCGTACTCTTACCGGAGGCGGGAAGCCCGGTGAACCAGATCACGGCGGGGGGGACTCGCCGCTTGCCCCAAGGGAGGAGATCCCAGAGACGCTCGTGGAACCAGAACAGTCCGATCTTGGAAAAGAACTCGATTCCGCCCACCGCCAGCGAGAGCACCACTCGACGGGTGAAGACGAAGACGATCCCGGTGGTGACGATGGTCCCCATCAGGCGCCAGGAAACCGCCTTCAGGATCGAACGGGTATGGCTTTCATGGAACATCGAGGAACGCTCCTCGCTGGGCCAGTAGCACGCGCAGCTGTTCGACTCCGCGCTCGATCGGTTCCCGGCTATCGAGCGTGAGGTCCGCCACGAACGTCTTCCCACCCGCGCCGCCATCGGTTGGATCACCTTCCCGCAGCCACACCGTAACGACTCGCTCGGGCGGCGCGGCGGTGCAGATGACCGCCAGGTCGTCGGGATCGAGCTCGGCCGCGGTCACGACGAGAATGACGCCGGCATCCAGCAGCAGGTTGGCGATTTCGGCCAGGCGGCGAACGTGCTCGGTCCGATGGTCAGCCGCGCGGTCCAGGTCGGCATCGACTCCATAGACCACATTCGCCATGCCGAGGTAGTACACGACTTGTCCTTCCTCGAACAGACGGGCTTCCAGAGCCTTGGCCAGCCGCTTCTTATCGAGATGGCGCGGACCAGTCAAGAGGAGCAGGGTGGGGCGCTGGTGGTAGCGCTCCGATCGCCGGTCCACCGGGATGAAGCTGGTCTCCCACTTGTAATTTCGAAGGAGGACCTTGTCGCGCACCGGTGCCTGGGCATCCGGCAGCGCCTCATGGACCAAGCCACCCCCGGCAATCTCATACTCGTCGACGATGACAAAGCGTGCGGTGGTGAGTGCGAGCTCGGCGGTGTCGGCAGCGATCGGTCGCCCCAGCGCCAGGATACACTCGGCAATCTCGTGACGCTCGACTGACTCGGCCGGAGCCCGCACTCTGAGGCTCGCCATGTCGAGCGAGCGCTCAATGGATTCAATCCGGAGCGGGAGCCGGGCCGATCCCAGCTTGATGATGTAGTCGCGTTCGGGCATCAGGGGCCGACGCCCGAGCCAGAACAACCCCGCCCGAAGCCGCGTCGTGACCGCAGGGCGCACCTGGTCGGCGCGAGCGGCCACCTGGCCTCGATTCACATAGATCTGTTCCTCGAGGGTAAAGCCGATGGCCTGTCCCGCCCGGGCAACTTGAACCGGGGCTCGAGGAAACGCTTCGAGGCTCTGCACTCTGGCCCGCTTGCCCGATGGATAGAAGACCAACTCGTCTCCCGCACGCAGAGTTCCACTCTCGATCGTGCCGGCCACGATGCGCCGGTCATCGCCATCTCCCGTGAACTTGTAGACGCCCTGCACCGGCATCCGAAACGGCCCCTCGGCCGGCGCCAGCATCGGCGAGAAACTCTCCAGGGCCTCCAGGACCGTGGGGCCGCCATACCAGGGCATTGCGTCGGAACGACTGGTGAGACTCGCTCCGGCCCGGGCACTCGCGGGAATCACGCACGAGGGAGTGAGACCCAGGGACCCGAGAAAACCCACGGATTCCTCGGCCAGTCGCGAAAAGACTGCCTCGCGGTAGCCGACCAAGTCCATCTTGTTCACCACGACCGCGAGCTGCCGAATGCCGAGGACGCCCATGAGGTAGCCATGCCGGCGTGAGTTGTCCTGGATTCCTTCCTGGGCGTCAATGACCAGCAGGGCACCATCGGCCCGGGATGCTCCGGTTACCAGGTTCCGCACGAATTCCACGTGACCGGGAGCATCGAGCAGGAGGTAATCCCGGGTCGCAGTGCGGAAGAACACCCGCGCCGTGTCGATGGTAATACCTTGGGCTCGCTCGTCCTTCAGGGCATCGAGCAGAAAGGCGTACTCGAACGGCCGTCCGGTCCGTTCGCAAAGCTCCCGAACCTGTTCCAGTTTCCCTTCGGGTAGTGACCCACTATCGGCCAGGAGACGACCGACGACTGTGCTCTTGCCGTGGTCGACATGGCCACCGATCACGACGCTAAGCCGTTGGCGTGAGGCGAGTTGAGTCATCCGTAAATGGCCCCGCAAAGATAAGGGCGGGAGGCAGCCCCCGCCCTGCAATTCTAAGACCGCGATCCCGTTCGGTGTGGCTTCTTGCTCCGCCGTCCCGGCTATGGTCCTCCCTTTTGGAGCGAATCGATCCGTTTGACCGCTTCGCCGAGCTCGGTGTAGGCAGTGGCATCGGTCTCCCGGAACGGCGCCATGACGTGGGCGATCTTCCCGTCGCGGCCGACGATGAACAGGGTCCGGTTGTCGATGAGGGTACCATCCGGGCGCCGCCGCACCGAGCCGTACTTCTGTCCCACCACTGCGCCGACATCGCTGGCAAAGGTCCAGTCGTAATTCCGCTCCCTGGCCCAGGAGGCGAGGGTGGTGTCGGGATCAACGCTGATCGAGACCAGCCTCACCTTGTCCTTCCCGTCGAAGAGCTGCGCGTACTGATCACGGTACGCGTCCATTTGGATCGTTCAGCCGCTGGTCCGGGCCTTGAAGAAGAACGCCAGCACCACGGTCTTGCCCCGATGCTCGCGCAAGACGAACGGCTTGCTGCTCAGCCCGGCGCTGGTCGCGGCCGGGAGGGAGAAGTCGGGCGCTTCGACCCCGACCGCGAGCGGCTGCGGCACGGGCGGCTGAGGCGCGGGAGGAGCCGGCGGGTTCTGGGCCAGGAGCGGCGTGGCGAGCAGACCTAACCCGGCAATCGCGAGTCGCTTCATGAAGCCTCCAAGGTTACCGTTCTCCAACGTAGCTTACCTTCCAGATCTTCCCCTGCGCGTCGGCGCTGATGTACAACGCGCCATCGGGTCCCACCGCCAGTCCGGTAGGCCGGATCGAGAAGTGGTCGCCGGCGGGCGCGGCGAAGGTCTCGTACCCTCCGGTCGCTTTCCCATTCTCGAACGGGGAGAAGGTCACCCGATACCCTTCCTGGAGGTCCCGGCGGTCGCGCGGCCCGCGATTCCAGGAGCCGTGGAACGCCACGAACAAGCCGTTGCGATAGCGGGCCGGGAATTGGGAGCCACCGTAGAACGTGATGGCATTGGGGGCCCAGTGACCGGGGAAGATCACCGCCGACATCGCCTTCTTCTCGCAATCGCCGGCTTTGGCGCCGTCTCCTCCGTATTCGGGATTCAGCAAGCGGACTTTCTTGCGGGAATCGAGGTAGCAGTAGGGCCATCCGGCATCGGCTCCATCGGGGAGCGGGAACACCGTTTCGGCCGGATTCTCCCTGCCCTCTTCGGCTTCCCAATTCCAATTCTCGGTGAGATTGTCGCGGCCATGTACCCCTGCGTAGAGCGTGCCGGTGCCGGGCTGGACCGTCAGCGCCATGGGGTTGCGTAACCCGGTGGCCCAGCGCTTTCCGTCACTTTGCTGCTGCATGGTGCCACGGGCATCGAAGCGCCAGACGCCGGCTCGGGTTTCCAGCTCGGTACACGGGTTTACGCCGGGAACCGGCCCGCGCCGATCGCCCTCGGGCGGCTGGCAGCTGTTGGTCCGAGAGCCGATCGAGACGAACAGCGCATTGCCAGGACCCAGCGCAATGCCCTTCGCCGCGTGCCCCCCGACGGGAAGGTTGACCGCGATCGTCTCGGCGGGAGCGCGGGGCGCGAGCTGCCCCGGGGTCCACGGGAAACGCATGACCCGATCGTTGGGGGCGAAATAGACCGCGTCGCTGGCGAGGGCGATTCCGCTTCCGCCGGATCCCAGGTAGAAACGCGCGACGATGTCGGCCCGGCCATCGCGGGTCGTGTCACGCAGCACGATCACACCGCTGTCCCGGCGCGCCGCGAACACATCGCCGTTGGGCGCAACCGCGAGGTGACGAACCGGACCGAGATTCTCGCCCACGAGCTGGGCGCAGAAACCGGCGGGCAGCCTGAGGCCGGCGTCGTCGGGCGCGCACTGGGCGGGTCCCGTCTGGGCGGGCAACTGAGCGGGGGCGATTGCCAGTAAGGCGCTGGCAAGCGTGGACGGAACGAGTGGGAGAAACCGGGGCGTCATAGCACGACTCCGCGCAGGAACCAAATATAGCCACTTATCCACGGATTACGCGGATGATCCACCGATTACCCAGATTACACAGATTGAGCCGGCTGATTGCACGGTCCCACGAAGCGCCTGCATTCGAGCGAACGGCCTCCAAAGTTCAATAGTAGACCGCGCGAAAGTCGACTTGCTTTCAGGTAGTTGAGGAGCTGGCACTCCTCAATGCTGGAGAGCCTGGTGACTGCCTTCAGCTCAACGAGAACCGATCCGTAGCAGATGAAGTCGACACGATAGCGGACCGGTAGGACCACCGAGCGGTATATGACTGGAAGAGTTACCTCCCGAGAGCACGGTACCCGAAGGCGCTGAAACTCGACCCCCAGTGCTGCCCGATAGACCCGCTCCAGGAAACCCGGTCCCAGGATTCTGTGAACCTCTATTGCTGCGCCTATGACGGCATAGGTCTCAGGATCCCGTGGCTTGTATCCCATAATCTGCGTCATCTGTGTAATCGGTGGATCAAGTCATCCGCGTAATCCGTGGATAAACCCGCTTTGACGAATCTGGAGCCTCAGGCCCCGCGCGGCTAATCCAAACAACGCGGGACCGGTTCACTTTCCCGCGCACTCCGGATATGTTCCGGCCCCTATGGGAAACCCGCAGTACATCTTCACGATGGTCGATCTCCGCAAGGTCGTCCCGCCGAGTCGGGAGATCTTGAAGGGGATCTATCTGGCGTTCTTTCCCGGCGCCAAGATCGGCGTCCTCGGCGCGAATGGCGCGGGCAAGAGCACCTTGCTCCGCATCATGGCAGGCGTCGATCGCGACTTCCAGGGCGAAGCCCGGCCCGCCGACGGGAGCCGGATCGGATATCTCCCGCAGGAACCGGAGCTCGATCCGTCGCTCGACGTGCGCGGCAACGTGCTCGAAGCCGTGCGGGAACCGCGCGATCTGCTGCGCCAGTTCGAGGAGATCTCCGCCCGGTTCGCCGAGCCGATGAGTGAAGAGCAAATGAACCGCCTGCTCCAGCAGCAGGGCGCGTTGCAGGAGCGGATCGACGCACTGGGCCTGTGGGAGCTCGACCGCAAGATCGACATCGCCATGGACGCGCTTCGCCTGCCGCCCGGCGACGCGGACGTGCGCACCCTGTCGGGGGGGGAGCGGCGACGGGTGGCACTCTGTCGGGTGTTGCTCGAGCAGCCCGATCTCCTCCTGCTCGATGAACCCACCAACCATCTCGATGCCGAGTCGGTGGCCTGGCTGGAGCGGCACCTCCGCGAATTCCCCGGCACCATCGTCGCGGTGACCCACGACCGGTATTTCCTCGACAACGTGGCCGGCTGGATTCTCGAGCTGGACCGGGGGGAAGGCATTCCCTGGAAGGGCCACTACTCCTCCTGGCTCGAGCAGAAGCAGAAACGGCTGGCGGTCGATGAGAAGCAGGCCTCCGCGCGCCAGAAGACGCTCGAGCGGGAGCTCGAATGGATCCGCATGGCCCCGCGAGCTCGCCATGCCAAACAGAAGGCGCGCATCACGGCCTACGAGGAGCTACGCGCCCAGGGCGAGAAGCAACAGGAGGGCAACGCCGAGATTCTCATCCCGGTTCCCGAGCGGTTGGGCGATGAAGTCGTGATTGCCAAGGATCTCGCGAAGGGTTATGGGGACCGGCTCCTCTTCGAGGGCATGAATTTCGCGCTTCCCCGCGGCGGCATTGTGGGCGTGATCGGTCCCAACGGCGCGGGCAAGACCACGCTGTTTCGGATCATTACGGGCCAGGAAACTCCGGACGCCGGCGAGCTCATGGTGGGTTCCACGGTGCGGATTGCGTATGGGGACCAGACTCGCGACGCGCTCGATCCCGACCAGACCGTATATAAGGAGATCTCGGGAGGCGAAGACCAGCTCAGGTTCGGCCGCCGCACCGTGAACGCGCGGGCGTATTGCGCGGGCTTCGGGTTCAAGGGCGCCGACCAGCAGAAGAAGGTGGACCGGCTTTCGGGCGGGGAACGCAATCGGCTCCATCTCGCCAAGCTGCTCAAGCGCGGCGGTAACCTCCTGCTGCTCGACGAGCCTACCAACGACCTCGACGTGGACACTCTGCGAGCGCTCGAGGACGCCCTGCTCGGATTCGCCGGCTGCGTGGTGGTGATCAGCCACGACCGCTGGTTCCTGGACCGCATCGCAACCCATATCCTCGCGTTCGAGGGCGACAGCGAGACGTACTGGTTCGAAGGGAACTTCCAGGAGTACGCCGCCGACTTCCTGCGCCGGAAGGGCGTCCCGGTGGATCAGCCGCACCGGGTCCGGTACAAGAAGCTCGTGCATTAGCCGATGGCTCAAGCCAAGATCCCATCCCTTCCACCTCGGCTCGAGGGCCTGAGTGCGCTGGTCGTCAACCTCTCCTGGTCCTGGAACCGCGAGGCTCGCGACCTGGTACGCAGCATCGACCCGCCGTTGTGGCGACAGGTGCGGCATAATCCGATCGAGCTCTTGCGCGAAGTCTCCACCGCGCGTCTCGAATCGCTGGCGCAGGATCCCGCATTTCTGGCCCGGTACGATCGGGTGGTGGAGTGGATGGCGGCCGATCGCACGCCGGAGCGAACCTGGTTTGCGCGACATCATCCCAACCTGCTGAACCCACCGCGGCCGGTCGCTTACTTCTGCGCCGAATTCGGATTCCACAACACCGTCCCGATCTACAGCGGCGGGCTGGGCGTCCTTGCCGGCGACCATTGCAAGACCGCTTCCGATCTTGGCATTCCGATGGTCGGCGTGGGGCTGGGCTATCTCAAGGGGTATTTCGACCAGCGGCTCCGCAGCGACGGGTGGCAGGAAGACAGCGACGATCACATCGATCCGGCACTCACCCCGCTGATCGAGCTCAAGGGAAGCGGCGGGGAGCCCTGGCTCACCGTGGTGGAGACATTCGGGCGTCCGATTCACATCCGGGTCTGGACCATGCGGGTGGGGCGGGTGCCCATTTACCTGCTCGACGCCAACCTGGAGCAGAACCATCCGGAAGACCGGATGTTGCTCGGCAAGCTCTATGGCGGCGGCCTGGATACCCGGCTGAAGCAGGAGTGGCTGCTTGGGGTGGGCGGCGTGCGCGTGCTCCGTGCGGTCGAGGCGAACCCCGGCGTCTGGCACGCCAATGAAGGGCACGCGGCGTTCATGATGCTGGAGCGAGCGCGCGAGCTCCGCGCCACGGGCCAGTCCTGGGCGGACACCGTGTCGGAGCTGCGTCGCACGACCGTCTTTACGACCCATACTCCGGTGCCCGCGGGCCATGACGCGTTCGACGCGGATCGCGTGGCGCAATGCGCCGGACCGGTGTGGGACGAACTGGGCATCAGCCGCGACGCATTCCTCGCGCTCGGCCGTCATCCGGCCGAACCGGACAAGGGCTTTCAGATGACGGGGCTGGCGCTCAACCTGGCGGCGCGAGTGAACGCGGTCTCGAAGCGTCACGGCGAGGTATCTCGCCGGCTCTGGCACGGCCTCTGGCCCGACCGTCCGGCGGAGGCGGTGCCGATCGGGGCGGTGACGAACGGGGTGCATCTCGCCACCTGGATGGCCAACCCGATCATGGCCGTGCTGGATCGCGGGTTAGGTCCTGATTGGGGAGCCCGACTCGACGACCCCGGCTTCTTTGAGCAGCTCCGCCAGCTGGATCCCGCGGACCTGTGGGCGGCTCATCTCGAGCTCAAGGGGACGCTCATGGGATTCATTCGCGAGGAAGCGCGGCGTCGCTTCGCCTACCAATGGACGGAGGCAAACCAGGTGGTGGCGGCCGGCACCCTGCTCCATCCCTACGCGCTCACGATCGGGTTTGCCCGCCGGTTCGCGACCTACAAGCGGGCCAACCTGATCTTCCGGGACGTCGATCGGCTACAGCGACTGCTGTGCGACCGCCGCCGGCCGGTCCAGATCGTCTTCGGAGGGAAGGCGCATCCGGCCGATAATCCGGGCAAGGAAGTGCTCCAGCAGGTCTATCGCTGGACCCACAGTCCGTTCTTCGAGGGGCGGGTGGCGTTTCTCGAGGACTACGACATGTATCTGGCGATCGCGCTGGCGCAAGGGGTCGATCTCTGGGTAAACCTGCCGCGAATCCCGCTCGAGGCCTGCGGTACCAGCGGCATGAAGGCGGCGTTGAACGGAGTCCCGCAGTTGAGCACCCTGGATGGATGGTGGGAGGAGGGCTACGATGGCACCAATGGATGGAGTATCGCCCAACCGCCCGGAGGGGCAGATCCCGAAGCGGGGGACGAGTTTGACGCCGAGCACTTCTACCGGCTCCTCGAGGAAGAGATCATTCCGCTCTACTACGAGCGCGACGCCCGGGGAATTCCGCTCGGATGGGTGGACCGGATGCGCAATGCCCTCCGGGTGGTCATCAGCCGATTCACGGCCCGGCGGATGCTCCTCGAGTACACCGAGCGATATTATCTCCCAGCCATTCGAGGAGACCGGTTCCGGGATGAACGGCCCGTCCAGGCGCCCGCGCCCCCAGCGTCCCCCACGACCCCAGCGGCCTCGCCCGCCGGGGTCCGAACCGCGACCCCGTCCTCCTCGAGCTAGCCAGGCCGAACGGCGCTCGCCCGAGCGGGGGCGGTACCCGCACTCCGCCCTCTCCGACGCCCAGCACCAGGCAGTTACGGTCGCCCACCTGAGTGCCGAGCTCTACCCCTACGCCCGGAGCGGTGGTCTGGCCGAGGCGGTCGCCAACCTCGCGACCTGGCAGTCGGCGATGGGGGTGCGGAGCGTGGCGCTGCTTCCGCTGTATCGCACGGCGCGCCGGATGGCCGGTCCGCTGGTGCCGGTGGGCGATCCCCTGCGGGTTAGGATCGGCACCCAGGACCTCACCGGGCGGCTGCTCCGGTCCGAGTCGGGCCGGCCGGGGCCCGGAATCTTCTTCATCGAGCACGACGGCTTCTTCGACCGGGATCGCTTGTACGGGGACGCCCACGGCGATTACCCCGACAATCACCTGCGGTATGCCTTCTTCTCGCTGGCGGCCCTCGAGGCGCTCCCCCGGATCGCCGACGGCCCGGTGCTGCTCCATGCGCACGACTGGCACGCGGCCTTCGCGGTCCTTTTCCTCCGGACCCGCTACGCCGGCGATCCCCGCTACGAGGGGATCCGCAGCGTGCTGTCGGTCCACAACGCGGGCTACCAGGGCCACTGCACCCCAGCCTTGCTGGATGAGCTGGGTATCCCGTGGGAGCTGTTCACCTGGCGGCATCTCGAGTGGTACGGCAAGGTCAACGTGCTCAAGGGGGGACTGGTCTTCGCGGACCGGGTAGTGACGGTCAGTCCCAATCACGCGCGGGAGCTCCGCACCGCCGGCGGCGGCTTCGGCCTCCAGGAAGTGTTCAGCTGGCTCGGCCCGCGGTTCACCGGGATTCTCAACGGGATCGATCAGCGAGTCTGGGACCCGGTCACCGATCCGCAGATCCCGGCGCAGTTCAGCAGCGAAGACCTGAGCGGGAAGGCCGAGTGCAAGCGCGAGGTGCAGCAGGTGTTCGGGTTGGTGCGGGATCCCGCCGCTGCGCTGTTCGGGATGGCAGCCCGTCTGGTCACCCAGAAGGGACTCGACCTCATCCTGCAGAGTCCCGCGCTGCTTGCGCTGGGTGGTCAGTTCGTGTTCATCGGTGCCGGGGAGGCCCGCTTCGAACAGGCGCTCGGGCAGCTGGCCGACCAGGCCCGCGGGCGGATCGCGCTCAATACCGAATTCACCGACCGGCTCGAGCATCTGCTGATGGCCGGGGCGGATTTCCTGCTGATGCCCTGTCAGTACGAGCCCTGCGGGTTAACCCAGATGCGGGCGCAACGCTATGCCGCGATTCCGGTGGTGCGCCGGGTCGGCGGCCTGGCCGATACCGTCGAGGACGGAGTGACCGGCTTCGTCTTCGAGCCCTACCACCCCGATCCCTTCCTCGGCGCGGCGCTTCGGGGGCTGGACTGCTATGCCAATCCGCCCGAATGGGACCGCCTCCGCCGGAACGCGATGGCGAAGGATTTCGGCTGGGAACGCTCGGTCGAGCGGTATCTCGACGTCTATCGAGAGGCGATCGGAGGGGGGAGCGCCGCCCCGCCGCTGAGCGAGCCGGCGGGTTCCTAACCCGGAATGGATTTCGTCCTCGCTCTGCACAGCCATCTCCCCTGGGTCTTGCACCATGGTCGCTGGCCGCATGGCAGCGACTGGCTGTGCGAGGCGATGCTGGATACCTACCTCCCGCTGGTCGAAACGCTGGACACCCTGGCCTGCGAAGGCGTCCCGGCTCCGATCACCCTCGGGGTGACTCCGGTGCTGGCGGCCCAGCTGAGCCATCCCTCGCTCATCGGGGAGCTGGAGGCGTTTCTCACCCAGCGGCTCACCGCCTGCGACGAGGCGGAGCAGGGGTTCGCCGTCTCGGGAGAAGAGCATTTGATCCCGCTCGCCCGTTTCTGGCGGGAGCGGTACGCCCGGCTTCGGCGGCGGTGGGAGCGCGTCGCGGAGGACGGCGGCGTGACCGGTGCCCTAACCCGCCACGCCGGCACGGGGCGGATCGAGCTGCTCTCCTCGGCGGCCACTCACGGATTTCTGCCGCTCCTCGAGCGCGACGAGAGCATCGCGCTGCAACTGGCGGTAGGCCGGGCCGAGCATCGCCGGGTCTTCGGGCGCGATCCCGCGGGGTGCTGGCTGCCGGAGTGCGCCTATCGCCCGCGCGGTCCCTGGCAGCCAGATCCGTTGGCGATGGCGCAGCCTGAGCGACCCGGGATCGAAGAGCACCTCGGCCGGCAAGGCTACCGGTTCTTCTTCATCGATGCCCATCTCGCCGAAGCCGGCCGTCCGCTGGGGCTCTACCGCGAGGCCGGCTGGCCGGAGCGGTCGCATCGCGCGGGCGGAGGGGGGGCCCCGGTGCCGCTGGCCGATGAATCGCCGGCCTTCCTCACGGTGCGCCGCTCACCCTATCGAGCCTACCAGGTTGCGCCGCGTCCCGGGCAGCGGCCGGTGACCGCACTGGTGCGGGATCCCGAATCCACCCGCCAGGTGTGGAGCCGCCAGGGGGGCTTCCCCGGTGACGGCGCCTACCTCGAGTTTCACAAGATCCGGTACCCGGGCGGCCTCAAGTTCTGGCGAGTCACCAGCCCGCAGTCCGATCTTGGCCTCAAGGAACCCTACGAGCCTAACACGGCACGAGCCCGGGCCTTCGGCCATGCGGCGCACCTGCAATCGCTGCTCTGGCGGCGCGCGCAGGCCCCCCACGACCCGGACGAGTCGGTGATCGTCGCCCCGTTCGACACCGAGCTCTTCGGCCACTGGTGGTTCGAAGGGGTCGATTTCCTGGCCGACCTCTATCGCCACCTGGCCCGCCACGACGGGCCTAACCCGCGTACGACCTCCGCCCACCTGGCCGCCGAACCGCCGGCGGCGGCGCTCGGGCTCGCCCCCGGCTCGTGGGGAGCCAACGGCGACTTCAGCATGTGGCTCAACCCGGGAACCCGCTGGACCTGGGAGCGGCTCTGGCCGCTGGAACGCCGATTCTGGACGACCGCGCCCGCGGCGCTGGCCGATCCCGCCTGTCACGCCGTGCTGGCCCAGGCCGCCCGAGAGCTGCTGCTGGTCCAGGCGAGCGACTGGCAGTTCATCATCTCGACCGGGGCGGCGGCCGACTACGGGGCCAAGCGGTTCCTCGGCCATGCCGAGGATCTGGAGCTGCTGGTGAGCGCGCTGGAGCCCGGGGGACGGGGGCGGCTCTCCGCCGTCGCGGCGCAGGCCCAGCGGGTTAGGGTGAAGGATGATCTTTTTCCCGATATCCTGAAGCCGCTGGCAGAGGTGCTGGGGGGATGAGTCCTGGGATGCGCTCGGTCGTCTTCCACGCCCACTTCTACCAGCCGCCCCGGGAAGAACCCTGGCTGGAGCAGGTGGAGCGGGAGCCGGAAGCCGCCCCCTATCACGACTGGAACCGGCGGATCGAACAGGAGTGCTACCGCGCGGTCGTGGCGGCGCGCATTCCGGCGCCCGATGGGCGAATTGCCCGGATCGTGAACACGCTGGAGGCGATCAGCTTCGACGTGGGAGCGACGCTCGCCGAGTGGCTCGCGCGAGAAGCCCCCGATACGTGGAGCGCCGTGCTCGCGGCCGACCGGCTGAGCCGGAGCCGCCGCGGCCACGGCAACGCCATTGCTGCGCCCTATCACCATGTAATCCTGCCGCTGGCGTCACGGCGCGACAAGATCACCGAGGTGCGCTGGGGGATCGCGGACTTCCGGCGGCGGTTCGGCCGCGAGCCCGTCGGCCTCTGGCTCCCGGAAACCGCGGTCGACTTGGAGACGCTCGACGTGCTGGCCGGCGAGGGCATCCGATTCACCATCCTGGCACCGCACCAGGTCGTCGAGCCCCCGCCCGCCGGGTTACCCGGCAAGATCGAGACGGCCAGCGGACGTTCAATGGCGGTGTTCCTGTACGACGGGCCGCTGGCTCACGACGTCGCGTTCGGGCGGCTGATTCGCGACGCGAACCAGTGGACCGCGGAAGTGCTCGAACGTCCGCTCGCCGAGACCGGGCCGACCCTGGTGTCGCTGGCTGCCGACGGCGAGACGTTCGGCCATCATCACCCCTTCGGCGAAATGGCCCTGGCCGCGACGCTCGACCGGTTGGGTCGCGATCCCGGGGTGCGGCTCGACAACTTCGCTTCGTTCCTGGCCCGCCATCCCGCCGAGCATCCGGTGGAGCTGGTCGAGCCGAGCTCCTGGAGCTGCCCGCACGGGGTCGAGCGCTGGCGGTCCGATTGCGGGTGCCGGATCACCGAGGGAACCTCGCAGGCCTGGCGCGCGCCGCTCCGCGAAGCGCTGGACTGGCTCGCGGGGGAGTTGCATTCGCGCTTCGAGCGGGAGGGCGCCCCGCTGCTCAAGGATCCCTGGGAAGTCCGGAACGGATGGGTGCCCGGCGCGCCGTCCGCACTTCCGGTTCGGGCCCGGGAGCTGCTGGAGATGGAGATGAACGTCCTGCGCATGTTCACCTCCTGCGGCTGGTTCTTCGACGACATCGCCGGGGTGGAGAGCCGGATCTGTCTCCGCTACGCGGCCCGCGCCATCGAGTGGGCCGGGCCCGAGGCGGCCGCACTCCACGAGGAGCTGCGGGAGAAGCTCACCCGCGCGGAGAGCAACCACCCGGGCCAGGGCACCGGCGGGGATGTCTATCAGCGGGTTAGGCCAAGGTTGGGCGCCGAAGCCAGAGCCGCGGCGGCCTTTGCCGCCTCCCGCGCCCTCGCGCCGGAACGGACCCGGCTGGAGCTCGGCTCCTACCAGGTGGAAGCCGGGCCGGACCAGCGGGTTATGGTGCATCACCGCCGGACCGGTGACCACCGGCGGTTTGCCGCTCACGCCCGCCTGGGCCGGGGATTCGACCTCACCGTCGAGCTTCGGGCGGAGCCGGGCGATCAACCCGTGGCCGTCGGATTCCGGGACCTTCCCGAAAGCGTGCAGGAAGAACTGCGCGCCGAATACCGGCGGGCGCTGCGCCCGCTGGTGCTCAGCGAGGAAGAGGTTACCCGCGTGGCGGATGGGGTGGTGGACTATCGCCGCGCGATCGGCGAGGCACTGGTGCGCCGGCTGCCCGGCGATCCGACCGCGGCCAACGGCGTCGATCTCGAGGGCATCGGCAAGGCGCTCGACCTGTTGGAGCTGGAGGGGCGGGCGGTTCCTTTCGAAGCCCAGACCCGATACGCTCGGCTGCTGACCCAGGGCGCGCCGGAATTGCGCAAGACACTCCGCGGGTTAGCGGAGCGTTTCGGATTCGCGATCCCCGCCGAACCGCCGGCCCACTAACTTTCTCCCTATGAGTGAGAACGGGATGGCGCGCGTGGTCACGCTGGGTCTGCCCCAGCTTCGCCTCGGGCCCGATCCGGCTGCCAACGTCGCCCACGCGATCGAACGGATTCGGGAAGCCGCCGCCCGCGGCGCGAACCTGGTGTGCACCCCGGAGCTGTTCGCGAGCCCCTACTTCTGTCAGGTCGAGGACCACGCGTTCTTCCGCCTGGCCGAGCCGGTCCCGGGTCCGCTCACCGAGCGGTTCGCGGCGCTGGCGCGCGAGCTCGGCATCGTGATCGTGGTCTCGGTGTTCGAGAAGCGGGCCGAGGGGCTTTACCATAACACGGCGGCCATTCTCGATGCGGACGGGACCTATCTCGGGAAGTACCGCAAGATGCACATCCCCGACGATCCGCAGTACCACGAGAAGTTCTACTTCACGCCGGGCGATCTCGGCTTCCGGACCTGGCCAACCCGGTACGGCCGGATCGGGGTGCTGATCTGCTGGGACCAATGGTACCCCGAGGCCGCCCGGATCACCGCGATGGGCGGAGCCGACATTCTCCTCTATCCGACTGCGATCGGCTGGCTGCCGCCGGAGAAGGCCGAGTTCGGCGAGCGGCAAGTGGCGGCGTGGGAGACGATCCAGCGGGCCCACGCAATCGCCAACGGGTGCTACGTGGCGGCGGTGAACCGGGTGGGCCACGAGGCCGCGCCACGAGGCGGCGGGTTAGGCCTGGAGTTCTGGGGCGGGAGCTTCGTGGCCGACCCGCAGGGCCGGATCCTGGCGCGCGCCGGGCAGGACGAGGAGGTGCTGGTAGTCCCCTGCGATCTCACAGCCGTCGAGGTGGTGCGTACCCACTGGCCCTTCCTGCGGGACCGGCGGATCGACGCGTATCAGGGGCTCACCGAGCGATATCTCGACGCCGCGTCGTGACTCGCTCAGGATCTGGTCAGAAGTAAGCGGTCGTTAAGCGGGTTAGGTACAAAGCGGGCTACCTGGCAGGTCCCCGCAAGGTCAGCCAACCCGCTCGGATCACGGGGCCAGGCCGATCTGACGCATAAAAGCCTGATTGTCCCAGAAGAGCCACTCGTGTGCCATGGTAGTTCCCTTCCAGAGCGCGATAGTGGACATCGGAAGCCGGAAGGACTTGCCCGTAGGGGGTATCGACTTGCCGTCCGGAGTCGGCATCGGCTTCGAGAAGGTGCCGGTCATGACCCCCATCACCGCCGTGTGCTCCCCTGAGCAGATTCGGATCGGATGCTCCTTGATGCTGGTGTTGGGAGCGTAGACGAACATGGCTTTCAGGTCCTCGATGTGCTTCTCGATGCCGTTGGTTTCATGTCCGTCGGGCCAGGACACGACGATATCGCCGGAATGGCTTTCGGAGAGCCGGTCCCACTTCTGGTTACTGAACACGTCGTAGTCAAGAGTGTCGAAGATGGCCAGTCGCGTTGCGCAGAGATCCTCTTCGCCCTGCTTGCCGGCATCGTTTGCAGGAGCGGCACAGGCCACCGCGAGGGTGACAACCATGACGCTCAGCGGGAGCGAAAGGTGGCTCCGGGTCAGTGGGGTTCTCATGGGGACCTCCCTATATAAGGAACCAGGTTCGTACTCAGGCACGCCCCGCTTCTCACCGTCAGACTGCCGGGGATGCTGGCCGGCGCCTGAGCGTGAGATTAACCACCCCGCCGAGGGCGCCGGCCGCAAGAGCGATCCAGATCACCTTCGGGGTCCAGGCCCACTGAAAGCCCAGGGTGGCATCAAGCGAGTAGCGACCCGGCCCGGTCAGCGCGAACCGGACCGCGGCTATCGAGTAGAGGAGTGGCAGCTCGATGCCGTTGGTGGTCGCGAACAGACCATTCCGCCAGTGGACGCTGATGGCGGCGACGACCATCACCGCGAGCATAAGGGCCGGGCCGACGGGCCCGAAGAGCCCGAAGGCGATGAGCAGGCCACTCGTGAGCTCGCCCAGCGCCGCCGCGGCGGCAAAGAGTCTCGCGGGCTGGAAGCCAAGCTGGCCGAAGAACTTGCCGGTCGCCCGGAGTCCGTGGCCGCCGAACCAGCCGAAGAGCTTCTGGGCGCCGTGCGCCGCCATGAGGAGCCCGACCAGCACGCGGGCGATCAGGAAGGCGAGATCGAGAAACGGCGTGCCGGCGAGATCTTGCGCTTGCATGGGGATTTCTCCGTTTGAAATCCAACTTAGCGCGGAATTCACGGGTGATGGGTTTCGTCGCAGAGGGATGATACTCGGAGTGACCGCTACACCACGCTCCGCCTTCAGCTACGACGGGCGCGCGGCAGCCAGCGGGCAACCCCGCAGTTCAATACATATGGCGCGGCTGCCACCGCTCACGCCCCAGCTGCAATTGCTCGAGGAGGCACGTCGCATACCTCACGCCCTCTCGGGCGCGGCCCACCGACTCGCCAACCAAGCCCGGCTTACAGCGACTTCAAGTACTCGATCAGATCGCCCCTTTCCCGTTCCGTAAGCGTCAACCGGAGACAGGACGCGTAGTGATTGACGACGTCTCGCAACGTGGCAAAGCGGCCGTCGTGGTAAAAGCCGCCTTTCTGGTGGCTCCACAGTCCCGCGAGGGGAGCCGTCCGGTACATGCCGGTCGGCGACCGTTCAGCCTGGAACGCGTCGACACACACCTCGCTCGGCGAATGCAGGTTGTTCCCCGGCTCGGTGAAGAGCGGCGGGACGTGGCACGTGGCGCACCGTCCCTTGCCGGCGAACACCGCCTCCCCCCGTCCTGCTGCCGCTGCGTCGAAGCTTCCCGCCGGCGGCTCCGGTGCCGGGATGGCGAGCTGGTAGAGGTGCAGCGCGGCCAGCTTGGAGGTCGACCGGTCGGGCCTGCCGCGGGTGTTGTAAGACCCGCTCCTGGCAGCGACAGGGTACCGGGTCCTGTCGCTCAGCCGCGCGTCGAAGAAGGTGCCGGAGCCGTGCATCTCGGTTGCGGCCACGTACGCGTTCCAGTAGGGCACGGAGCCGAAGCCGGTCCAGGTATGAAGGTTCACACCTGCCAACCCGAACGCTGGGGGGATCAGCGTACCCGCTTGCTTCCCGTCGGGACGGAACGCTTTCCCATCCTTGTCCAACTCGGCATCGAAGCGGCCCGGGCCCCAGCTGTTCAGCACCTTCTTCACCGTCTCTACATTGACGGCGAGAAGACTGCTAAAGGGAGTGAGGTTGGGAGCGAGGGAAACGATGGCGCCGACGTTGAGGTCGCGATTCGCCCAACCGTCCAGCCGTCTCCCGATGCCGGGGACCAACGCATCGTCAACGGTGGAGTGGCAGAGCGCGCACTGGATCCCCATCGACCGGATGTTGCCGCGGTCATCGAACATCCCAGTCACGCCAACGACCGCATTGAGCTTCAGCAGTGCCAGCGTGGTGGCCGGGTCGTCGAGATTCACCTGGCCAGCTCGCAACTGCTGCACCAGCGTCGGGGGGAGTGCCTCCAGGTCCACCTTCAGGCCGACGGCGAGGGCGGTCTTGGGGCTGACCCCGGATCCGACCCCCCCATTCCGCTCGCCGGCGATCGCCCTATGGAGCTGAAGCGCGTCCCCCCAGAATGCTTCGCTGCCGAAGGTGTCGTAGCGGAAGATCCGCTTCCCTTCGTCAAACGCCTGCGTGGCGTAGCTTCGGATCACGTCGTCGAAGCGCCGAGGGTCGGCTTGCTGTGGGCCGACTCGTGACGTCACCCAGGCAGCGGAGCCGACCACGACCCCGACGCCGGCCACCAAGATCCAGAGACGCGCGCGCAGCGGAACACGGAGACGAGTTGACATAGTGACCTCTCAGCGGTGAGTCGTAAGGGGCGCAAGCTAACAGCCCAGCTGAGTCCAGTAAGTTATCCCGCTAACTTATCCATGCCCCCGCCGGACCACGGATTCCAAATAGCGATCGAATGTGGA
>JBQTHV010000081.1:0-5061 GCA_052389555.1 Gemmatimonadales bacterium
AGAAGCACACCAAGGCACCCGAAGGGGCCGCGACCGGTGGCGCGGCAGGAGCGGTTCTGGGCGGTGCGCTCGGCTGGCTGGTCGGGATGGGCGCCCTGGCTATTCCCGGGCTCGGTCCGTTCATCGCCGCGGGCCCAATCGTAGCGCTGGTGAGCGGAATCGGCGCGGGGGCCGCGGTGGGAGGTATGGCCGGCGCGCTGATCGGGTTAGGCATTCCCGAATACGAGGCCAAGCGGTACGAAGGGCTCGTGAAGGGTGGCGCAATCCTGCTCTCGGTTCATGCCGACGATCACCAGTGGGCCCGAAAGGCCAAGCAGATTCTGGAACGTACCGGAGCCGAGCATATTGCTGCGGCCGGCGAGGCCAAGGGCGACTACGCGAACGCGGCTCGGCCGGGGGTCAGACCTGACTAAGTCTCAGGGATAGTCCGAAGCAGGAGTGGGGAGTGGGGAGTGGGGAGTGGGGAGTCGGAAGGCAGACTGCCAATCCTTCCCGATTCCCCAGTCCCCACTCCCGGTTCTTTCAGGTCCGCTGGGCAACCAGAATCCCATCGCGAATCGGGACGATGCTCGCCACCCATTGCGGGTCTTCCATCACCAGCCGGGTGAACCGCTTGATTGCATCAGTCTCGGCGTCGGGCGGTTTCTTCTGAAGGACTTTTCCGCTCCAGAGCAGGTTATCCACCAGCAGGACGCCTCCCGGACGCAGGCGGCTGGCAATCACCGGTAGCGAATCGGGGTATCCCGTCTTGTCGATGTCATTGAAGATGAGATCGAACGGGCCGGCCGTCTTTCGCAGCGTCTCGACCGCTTCACTCACGTGAAACTCGACGAGGTGATCCAGGCCAAGCGCTGCCAGGTGGCGGCGAGCGCTGGCAGAGAGCTCTCCATCCCACACGACGTGGTGTACGACCCCGCCACCATTCTCCTGTACCGCCCGGGCGAACCAGGCGGTCGAATACCCAAACCCGGAGCCGAGCTCAAACACCGAGGTCGCGCGGATCAGGCGGGCGATCAGGTAACAGAACTGCCCGGAGGCGGGACCAATGATCGGAAAATTCGAGCGGGCCGCCTCGGCTTCCATGGCCTGAAGCTCGGGCGGTCGAGTCCGCACCCAGCCATCGAGATAAGAGGCCAGGTCTCGCGACTGCGGATCAATCATCATCCCTAACCCGGGCCCTACCGCGGGCTGGACAGGGAGAACGAGGCCACCCGGCCGTCCGGGGCAAACGCGATCTCCAGGATCCGCGTCGCCCGAGCGAAGCTCGCCCGGTAGGTATAGACGCGATCGTCGCCCAGCTGTCGCCGCGCGAGTAGAATGAGCTGATCGGGCGCCCCGAGCTGAACCAGCTCCCGCTCGTACGCACGGGCAGCGTCGGGGAAAAACCCCGCTAGGACGTAGGCAAACTCCGTGGGCAAGAGCTTTCCCTCGCGGACGGTCTCGAGCAATCGGGCAACCCGCTCCGTGACTTCCGGCTCGCGATCGGCAATTGGAACGGGGGGCTTTACCGCCAGGCGCGGGTTCAGGATCGCGGCGATGCTGTCCACGAATCGGGCCGGCCTCGCCTGAGCGAGATTCGCCAGCACGATGAGATCAAGACTATCCCCGACGAAGCGGGATAGCTGGGTGCGGAAGCCCTGCCAGCCGCCGCCATGCTGCTGGAGCGGCTTCCCTGCTCGCTCGTCGAGGAACCAGCCCATGCCATACGGATAGCTCTTTCCGCTCGCGAGACGAACCGGCGTGAGCATCTCGTTCCAGCCTTCCGGCCGGAGCAGCGCGCGTTGCTGAACGGCCCGGTTCCAGGCGACCAAATCGCGCAGCGAGAAGTAGAGCGAGCCATCGGCCGTGGTGTTCAGCTTGGGCGCGACCCATTCCTGGTTCTTCACCTGTCCAGCCCTGAGCCGGTATCCTGCCGCGCGATGCGGAACGATGTCCGCTTCGCTGATGACCCGGGCCGTAGTCATCCCCAGCGGCTTGAAGATCCGCTCCTGGAGCAAGTCCCCGTAGAACCGGCCGGTCACCGTGCCGACGATGAATCCGAGCAGCGCATAGCCGGTGTTGCTGTAGTTCCAGCGGGTGCCCGCCGGGAACTCGAGCGTCGTCCCGAAGGCGAACCGGGCCAAGTCCTCTTCGGAATAATCCCGGCGGTAATCGAAGCTGCTGGTCGTGTAGTCCGGAATGCCGGAGGTGTGGGTGAGGAGATGCCGGACGGTGATGCCCCGCCAGGTGGCCGGCGCGCCGGGAAAGAACCGGGTGATTGAATCCGTGAGCGAGAGCTTGCCGTCTTCGACGAGCAGCATGACCAGCGCGGCGGTGAACATCTTACCGAGCGAACCGGACTGAAAGATGGTCTCCTCGGTAACCGGGACCAGGTGCTCCAGGTTCGCGTGGCCGTAGCCGCGGGCAACCGCCTTTCCCTTCTGCACGATGGCAAGCGCGAGTCCGGGGATGCGCTGGCGTTCCATCTCCGCTCGCACTACGCTGTCGATTCGTGCGAACCGGTCGCCGGGGCCGGGAGGCCTAACCCGACGAGCCACGAACGGCTCTTGCGCCTGGCCTCCGAACGAGGCGGTGCCCGACATCGTGTCGCCGGTGACTATGCCGGCGATGTCGATCGGCAGCGCGTTTCCGCCGTATTCGATGGCATAGGAGAACCAAATCGAATCGCCGCGGATGATGCCGCGCAACGGGGAATCACCGGCGGTGCGCTTCACCACGCCGGTGACACTGTCTCCCTTGGTCACCAGGACCAGCTTGAAGCTGCGGGTGCCTCCTGGGGTCTCATAGGAAGCATCCCATTCGCCATCGACCCCTTGCGCACTCGCGCAGGGTATCACCCACAGGGTCATCAGGGCGAGGGCAGGTAGAATTCGCATGACAGGCCTCGGCAAGACATGAAAATAGCTATCTTCTCGCTTCACCGGAGGTGACCGTGCGAATCTCGGCTTCGATCCGTACCATGACCATGGCGGGCAGCCTGCTCGCCGTCCTTGCGGCGACGTTGGCTGCTCAAGCAACTCCCGCTGCCCCGCGTCGCGCTGCCCAGAGCCGCGCGGAGCCCGGGCTCTCGGGACTTCAAGCCGAGCTCGAGCGGCTCGCCCCGATCGCCCACGGAACCGTCGGGGTGGGCGTCATCCATCTGGAGTCGGGGCGGGAGCTCTTTCTCAACGGTGACGAACCGTTTCCGATGGCGTCCACCTACAAGGTTCCCATCGCGCTCACGTTGTTCGATCTGGTAGATCAGGGCCGCATCCGGCTCGACTCGATGATCACGCTTCAGCCGGCGGACCTTCACCCGGGAAGCGGCCAGATCTCCCATCTCCTCGACGACCCGGGCGTCTCGCTCTCCCTCCTGAACCTTACCGAGCTGATGCTGTTGATCAGCGACAACAGCGCCACGGACCTGGTGCTCAAGGCGGTGGGCGGCGGGCCCGCCGTGAATGCGCGAATCGCGGCCTTGGGAGTGAGCGGTGTCTCGGTCGACCGACCTACCGTGAACCTCATTGCGGACGCGATCGGGGTGAAAGACCTGCCGCCGGAATCGGACTGGACGCTCGCCAGATTCGACACTGTCGCACGAGGGGTGAATGACTCGATTCGAGCCGCGGCGAGGCTTGCCTTTTATCAGGATCCGCGGGACACGGCGACGCCGCGGGGGATGGCGCGGCTCCTCGTCAAGCTGTGGCGCCAGGAGGCGCTCTCCCCCGCGAGCACCAGCCGGCTCGCCGATATGCTGTTCCGGGTGGAGACTGGGTTACAGCGCATCAAGGGCATGCTCCCGCCCGGAATCCGGGTCGCCCACAAGACGGGGAGCCTGAGCGGGGTGACCAACGACGCCGGCATCCTCGAACTGCCCGGCAACGCCGGACACGTGGCCCTGGTTGTGTTCGTCAAGCAATCGACCGCGCCCGCCGCAACGCAGGAGCAAGCCATCGCGCACATTGCCCGCGCGGTGTACGACTTCTTTGTGTTGGTGGGGCCTGCGATGTGATGGTTGCAGGACGGCAGGACGGCAGGCGAATCAGTGAACGGTCGTCGGAAGCCTGAGTAGCAGGGGCGGGACTCGAACCCGCGACCCCGGCATTATGAGTGCCGTGCTCTAACCACCTGAGCTACCCTGCCCTGAGGCCGAAACCTAACGCTCTTGAGTGGCCCTCGGGAGGGACCTGGCCACGCGACGTTCCACCCATCGCGCCATCGCCGGGTGTGGTAGTAACGGTGCGCCGGAATACTGCACCGGGAGGCCCTCGAGGTCCTGCGGCAACTTGCTTCGGCTGATAGCACCACTGGAGATCAACACCGGCACGACGGCCACATCCCCGCCGGTCGCAAGGTGCTGCAACTCGATCACATCCCGGATCGCGCGCACCGCCTCGGCCCGCACCGGTGCCGGCGCGTCGTCACGCAAGAGTCCCACCCGTACATCGCGATACCCGGTGCGCGCCTTCACGGTGTCGGCCACCGCTCGAAGGCTCCGCATCCAGGCCGCGTGGTCCTCTGGGGAGTTAGGACCATGCGCCACCAGCATGAGTCCGCCGCTGCGAGGATCGCCGCCCAGAGCGAGGGCACGATCCGCCAGCACGGCAGCGAGCTCCAGCGCATCGTCGAGCGCCCGAGTCACCTGCACCGGGATCTTCGCGGCAGCACGCTCGATCCCGGCTGACCGGAGATGATGGAGCATGGTGGCGTCGAGCGAGTCCGTCTCCCCCCCGAGATAGCGCGCCTGCTCATAGTGGCCACTGTAGGACGAGATCAGAAGCGGCACTACGACGATCCGCTGCGCGCCAGCCCGCTCGAGCCGTGCGACGGCATCCTGGAATCGGGTGGTCCGGGCGGCGGGGCCCATCAGGAAACTCGCTTCCACCGGTCCCCCGGTCCGGACCTCCCGGGCGAGATCCAGCACCCGCGCATTCCAGGCGGAGTCGCCACCGTGAGCCACGATGATGGTCCCGACGACACCCTTCCCATCCTGGGCAAACCCGACCAGCCAGATGAAAAGCCCGAGTATTCCAACCACCCTAAGCGCGCGGCGCATGCGAGTAATATCCTACCGGAAAGAGA
>JBQTHV010000082.1:0-4978 GCA_052389555.1 Gemmatimonadales bacterium
TCGGCGGCAACTCCGGCAGCCCGGTGATCAATCGGGAGGGTGAGGTGGTGGGACTCATCTTCGACGGCAATATCGAATCGCTTCCGAACCGCTTCATCTTCACCGACGAGGTGGCCCGCTCCGTGAGTGTGCACACCCGCGGCATCCTGGAAGCGCTGCGGAAGGTGTATGGGGCGGGACGGATTGCAGACGAGCTGACGGCCGCAAGGTGAATCGAATTTCTCAACGTCAGTGTAGTTCCTGGAGCCTGCGCTTCACCTCTACGACCAACGGGGTCAATTCTGGGTCGCACCGTTCCCAGAGGGCGAGGAAACGCTGGTAGCGGCCCGATGCCGCCGCTCGCTCGCCTAAGTGGGCGTGGAGCTCGGCCTGCCGAAGCAGCGCTTCGGGAAGATACGCCACGTCATAGACCGAGTGCTCCCCGAACGACGCCAGCCAACCAAGCGCCTCTCGGTGCCGCCCGAGTGAGGCCAGTAGCTCGGCACGTTCGAACCGTTCGACGGGTTGGGAAAGGAGGGGATCCGATGCCAGCAATCCGTACCACTGCTGAATCCGGGCGCTGTCGAGCCGCGCGAGGGCCAGCTCAGGCCGGCCCGCAAGCTGGGCTTGCCGGGCCCTCAGCGAGTGCGCAAAGGAGGCGGGCGTGGCATCCCTCGGCGAAGCAGCGGCCGCGAGACTCTGGGCTCGGATGACCAAAATGGCGCTGTCCCGCAGAGCCCCGGCCAGCAAGCCATCCAAATATTCTCCTACCGCGCGCCGGAAGCGTCCCTTTCCTCCCCGACTCCCGATCCCCGATCCCAGCATCACGCTGTAAACCTTGGCGCGGAGAGCCGCCAGCTCGGTGGCTGGACGCGGGGGGAGTCCCGCGGCAGCGGCCTGCACCACGAACTCGAATGGGTGGGTCGTCCAGTCGGCATGAATAGCTGCCGTATTTGGGGCGGCCTCAGTATGAGCGAGGCTGTCTAGCTGAGCCAAGGCCGCCGTCCGGTGGCCCAGCGCCCAATGAAGGTGGGCTCCGACGATGGTGCCAAGGCGGCGATCCGCCTCGGCGCGGCCCGGCTGCTTCAGCAGCTCGACGACCTGCAATGCTCGATCTGGCCGGTGTCCAAACACCGCCGTGCGCCAGGCCAGGTCGAACAGGCGCAGTGATTCCGCATCGCGGAGCTCCGCCAGCAGCGTGTTGAGCCGACCTTCGGTTTCCCGCGCCAGAATGCGGACCGCCCGCACTTCCAGTTCCCTCCGAGGATCCGGATGAAGGGCGAGCAGCCGGTCCGCCAGACCCTCGAAGTCATTCCAGCGCTCCTCCGAAGCGGCTATCAGTGCGAGATGCCAGAGTGCACCCCAGAGCCGAGGGTCGTAGCTCGCCGCTCGCTCGAAGGGCTCCCTTGCGTTCGAGAGAGGGCGGCCCCGCATGGGTCCGTAGTGAAAGAGCGATTCTCCCAGCTCATGCCACGCCTCGATGTCGTCGGGGTGTTCGGCGACGATGCGGCGATACAGCCGCTCCGCAGTTTCTCCATCCCCCCGACGGGACGCGGCGTAGGCCTGGACCAGTGCCCGGTCATGGGCACCCAGCCGTCCCAGGTCACGCACCGCGCGGCGGTCCGCCAGCTCGGCCGACGCGCCCCATTGGTCTGACCACAGGGTGGCCAACGCGAAGCGGTAGTTCGCCAACCCGAAGCTGGTGTCGGCCGCAGCAGCCTGTCCGAATGCCTCGGCGGCCTGCACGAATCGGCCAGCTCTAAAATCCGCCTCGCCCGACAGCCAGGCCTTGAGTGCAGGAAGCGAAGCTGTGGTCTTCCCCGCCAATTGATGCATCCGCTGCCTCGGCGTGGGAAAGGCTCCGACCAATAGCTGCGCCGTCAGGTCGTCCACCAGCCGCAGGATATTGTCGGGATGACCCCTCACAGTCGCTCGGCTGGTCTCCTGTCCGCCACTGCGTGATAGCACCGCGCTAACCCGCATCTCTTGAGCGGTGGCGAACACGGTACCCCGGAGAACGAATCCCGCGCGGAATTCCCGGGCCACCGCCTTCGAAGGGTCCGTGCGCGCGAGGTCCGGAACCCGGCCCAGGTAGGCGAGCATCGCCGCCGGATCCACCGCGACCAGCGACCCTGCGCCATCGAGGTTGGTCGCCAGAAGGTCCACCATGCCCTCGGCGAGGTAGCGGAACTCCGGATCCCCCCGAACACCGAAGGGCAGCACGGCTACGCGCCCTACCTCGGGAGCATCGCTCCCTGCGGGAATCCGACTTACCGCCAGCGCGACCGCGGCGAGCAACACGACCGCACCGGCAACCGCGGCCCACAGGATCCGGCGCCGAGAGCGGAAGGGAGGGTGCTCCGGAAGGGAGAGCGGGCCGCGCGCCACCTCGGTGAATCGCACCGGCGAGCCCCGCACCGAGGCCGCTCGGAGCTGTTCCGCCATCTCTTGCACGGTGGGGTCGGGTGGCGCTCCGATCTGCTGCGCTCGCCGAGCGGCATGCTGTTCAGCAGTCTTTATGGCGTCGGCGAATTCCCCGAGTGCGGCGAGGGTTCGCATGAGCCCGAGTACCGGACGCGAACCGAGGGGATCGAGCTGGGCCAGCCGGCGCCATCGGACCACCGCCTCGCGAGCGTTCCCGCTGCGCTCGGCAGCCGCTGCGTACCCTTCGCAGGCGCGAGCGACCTCCTTGGCAAGGCGCTCTCGTTCCACTCCGGCCCACTGGTCGAACTCGGGCGCGTCGGGCAAGTAGAACGCGTCGAGGAAGGGACCTCGATAGAGGGCGATGGCGGTGGCGAAGTCATCGCGTTCTACGGCTGCGAGGAAGTGACAGACATCGACCCAAACCCGCTCGGGGTCGAGTCGAAGGTCATCGTTGATCGACTGGATCGCGTCGCGGCCGAGGATGCGCCGCAGGTCGTACAGGAGGACGTTGAGGCGATGACGAAGCGTCTCGGCGTCACCATCGGGCCAAAGCAACGCGAGAACCCTGTCCCGATTCACGAGGCGGCCCCGCGCGGAGGCGAGCATGGCGAGCAGCGCGAGGCCGTGGCGGTGCGCCGCTCGCTGGGCGAGCGGCCGTCCGGCTTGCTCGATTGCCGCGCTGCCCAGGAGCCGGACGGCCAGACTCGGCTCCGGGATTCCTGGCTGACTCACGGGATTGATTCCTCGCTGATTCCCGGCTGACTCCTCCTCGCAATAATAGGGTTTGGCACTCCGAGGCGGTAGGAGCGTTCGGGAATCCCATGCTCACCTTCCAACAACTTCCTGCGAGGCGGATTCTAGGAGGGAACATGAAGGCAAGCCCAGCGGTTTCACGGGACAGGAGGCCACTCTGGAACCGCGGCGGGTCGATACACCGGATTGGCCGGCTTCCGGGGGTTGCAGTCTTGGCGTGCCTGCTAACGATGGCCTGTCCAGCAGGAGCTTTCGCGCCGGCGGATTCCTTCACCATCACGGGGCGGGTGACGACCGAAGATGGCAGGGGCCTCCCCGGCGCGACGGTAACTGTCCGCCTGGGCGGTCTTGTAGGTCCTGGGGATACTTTGTTCGTGATCGCGGCGACCACCGTGACCGACCCCTTTGGCGATTACTTCTTCGTTTTGCCGGACAACTCTGTTCAGAAACCGGGCAGGATCTCCGCAAGCGCAACCGGGTTGGATTGCGGCCCCACGATCTCGCTGATCCTCGACCCGAACTTCTCCGCAGAAGTCAACTTCACCTGCAGACCGCCTCGCGCGACCGTCATCGTCAACGTAACCAGCGGGGGTTCACCCCTGGCGGAGGCCGCCGTCACGCTCAGAGGGCCCGACACGCAAACCCTCAGCACCGGATCCGACGGCAAGGCGACGTTCACAGGCCTGGCGCCGGGCAGCTACGACGTCATCGTGCTCAAGACTGGTTTTAACTGCGGCACCGGAACCGCCAACGCCCCATCCGGCGGGACCGCTCAGGTGGACGTCGTCTGCACCCCGCTACCGGGCACGGTGGTCGTGACCGTGCAAGTCAGCGGTTCGCCGACCCCCGGCGTCAGTGTGACCATCAACGGACCATCAGGCCCAGGCGGAACGATCGGCCCCGACGGGACTGTGACGTTGACCCAGACCAAAATGACCGGCCAGGACGGGAAGGCCACATTCTCCGACGTTCCACCCGGCACCTACGACATCACCGCGACGCAGCAGCCGTTGTCGTGCCCATCCACTACGGCCACTGTGGGCCCAGGCGACACGAAGAACGTCACGATCGAGTGCACCCCACCTACCACCGGGACCATCAACGTGGATGTGAAACGCATGGACGGCACGCCGGTGCCGGGCTTGCTGGTTACCCTGACGTCGGGGCCCCCGCCCGTGAGCCAGTCGACCGACACCAACGGAAGGGCCACCTTTACCAACGTGACACCGGGCAGCTACACACTCCGGTTTGCAGGGACCCCGTTCGGCCTCAACTGCCCTGACAAACAGGTCAGTGTGGGACCAGGTGCGACCCTGACCGTTACGGAGACCTGTACGTCACCCTAGCGAGTCACGGGGTGAGAGGTGAAGAGTACAGACTGAAGAATGGGAACAGCGGAGAATACAGGTAGAACCACGGCGGAGCGGGGGTTAGTTCCCCGCTCCGCTTTCACTTTTCGCGTCGGTGGTGCTCTTCACCTCGGCCTCGGCGGGTTCCGCGGGCGGCGCGGGCTGCTCGGAAACGGAGGCTGACTCCACGTGGACCGCGTCGATCTCCCGGTCCACCTTGGCGATCTTGGCGACGACGTCGTCCATTTGTGAGTAGAGCGCCTCGATCTCCGCGGGAGTCGCCTCTCCCCCCCGCTCGCGCTTATAGACCACCATGCCGAGCTTGTAGGCAATCCGGCTGCGGACCCCGACCAGCCGGCTCCGCTCGAGATGAAGCTTGCTCGACTCCAGGGCGGTACGGACCCGGTCGCCCAGTTGGTCGAGCTGTTCGTTGAGGCGATCAAGCAAGCCGGGCATAGGCTCCCTCACTTGGT
>JBQTHV010000083.1:0-9353 GCA_052389555.1 Gemmatimonadales bacterium
GGAGTCTCTGGTCGAGCCGCCGAGCCGCAGAGCCGCCGAGCCGTCTCTTCCCGACCAAGTGCGGGTGATCTATGTCTCGCCCCTCAAGGCGCTGAGCGCAGACATCCACAAGAACCTGGCCGAGCCGCGCCGCGAGATCCGCAAACTTGCCGAGGCCGGCGGGCTCGGCGTGCCCCACATCACGGCGGCAGTTCGCTCGGGCGACACTACGCCCGCCGAGCGGCTCGCGATGCTCAAGACCCCGCCGCACATCCTGGTCACCACGCCGGAGTCACTCTATCTCCTGCTCACCGCGGAGCGAAGCCGCGAGATGCTGCGAACGGCGCGCACGGTGATCGTGGATGAGATCCACGCGATGGTGGAGACCCGGCGCGGCGCCCATCTCGCGCTCTCGCTCGAACGGCTCGACCACGTGGCGGGCCAGCCGCTCCAGCGGATCGGGCTCTCGGCAACCCAGCGGCCGATCGAGCTCGTCGCGGAATGGCTCACCGGAGCTCGCCCGGCCCCGGTCATCATCGACGAGGGGCACCGCCGCACGCTCGACCTCGGACTGGAGTTGCCCGGCTCGCCGCTTCAGGCCGTGATGTCGGCAGAAGTCTGGATCGAGGTCTATGAGCGGCTCGTCGAGCTGATCCGGCAGCACCGCACCACGCTGGTGTTCGTGAACACCCGCCGGCTGGCGGAACGGGCAGCGCGGCAGCTGGCCGACCGGCTCGGCGAGGAGGTGGTCACTGCGCACCATGGCAGTCTCGCCAAGGAGATCCGGCTCGACGCCGAGGCGCGCCTCAAGGAGGGCAAGCTGCGCGCCTTGGTGGCCACCGCCTCGCTCGAGCTCGGGATCGACATCGGGCACGTGGATCTGGTGTGCCAGCTCGGCTCGCCCAAACGGATCGCCACGTTTCTCCAGCGGGTCGGCCGCTCGGGGCACACGGTACGAGGGACGCCGAAGGGCCGGCTCTTCCCCCTAACCCGCGACGAGCTGGTCGAATCGGTGGCGCTCTTCCGGGCGGTGCGGCAGGGCGATCTCGACCGGATCGTGGTGCAGCCTAGCCCGCTCGATGTGCTGGCCCAGCAGGTCGTGGCCGAAACCGCCGCCGAGCCGTGGGCCGCCGAGGCCTTGTACGAGCGGTTCCGCCGAGCGGGGCCGTACCGAACCCTAACCCGCGAACGATTCGATGCCGTGGTGCAAATGCTCGGGAATGGGTTCGTAACCCGGCGGGGCCGCCGCGGGGCGCTGGTCCACTACGATCCCGTGAATGGGCGGATTCGGGGACGCCGCGCGGCGCGGCTCACCGCGATTACCTCGGGCGGCGCGATCCCGGAGGTCGCCGATTACCGGGTGGTGCTCGAGCCCGAGGGCACCTTCATCGGCACCGTCAACGAGGACTTCGCCATCGAGAGCATGCCGGGCGACATCTTCCAGCTCGGCAACGCCTCCTGGCTCATGCTCCGGATCGAACGGGGAACCGTGCGGGTCCAGGATGCCCGGGGCCTGCCGCCGAGCGTCCCCTTCTGGCTGGGCGAAGCCCCGGCCCGAAGCCCCGAGCTCTCGGCGCAGGTCGCGGCGCTCCGGGCAGAGCTCGACACCAGGCTTCCTAACCCGCAGGACGCCGTGGCTTGGCTCGAAGCGGAATCCGTGCCCAGGGTCGCCGCCGAGCAGATCGTGGCCTACCTCGCCGAGGCGCACCGGTTGCTCGGCGCGCTCCCCACCCAGGACACCATCATCGCCGAGCGATTCTTCGACGAAGCGGGCGGGATGCAGCTCGTCATCCACTCGCCCTACGGGAGCCGGATCAACCGGGCCTGGGGCCTCGCGCTGCGCAAGCGGTTCTGCCGCCAGTTCAACTTCGAGCTCCAGGCCGCCGCCACCGAGGACGCGCTGCTTCTCTCGCTGGGCCCGCAGCACTCGTTCCCGCTCGACACCGTGTTCCGCTTCCTGCATTCCAATTCGGTGCGGGATATCCTGATCCAGGCCATGCTCGACGCCCCGGTGTTCGGCACCCGCTGGCGCTGGAACGCCAACATCTCGCTCGCAGTGCCTCGCTTCCGGAACGGCGCCAGGGTCCCCCCTCCGCTCCAGCGAATGGAATCGGACGATCTGCTGGCGGCCGCGTTCCCCGATGCGGCAGCCTGCCTCGAGAACATCCCGGGCGACCGGGAAATCCCCGATCATCCGCTGGTCGAGCAGGCCATTGCCGATTGCCTGCACGAAGCGATGGACCTGCCCGGCCTCGAAGCCGTTATCCAGGGAATCGAGTCGGGCCGAATCCACTGTGTAGCGCGTGATCTTCCCGAGCCGTCGGCGTTGGCGCACGAGATCCTGAACGCCAAGCCGTATGCCTTCCTAGACGACGCACCCCTGGAAGAACGGCGCACGCAGGCAGTCCTAACCCGCCGAGCCTTGGAGCCGGGATCGGCGGACGACCTGGGGGCGCTCGACCCCGACGCGATCGCGCGGGTTAGGGAGGAGGCCTGGCCGGAGGTCGAGCACGCCGACGAGCTGCACGACGCGCTCCAGGTCTCCGGGTTCCTGACCGAGGCGGAAGGCCGTGCGGGCCGGAACGGCATCCCGTGGGAGCCCTGGTTCGAGGAGCTGGTCCGGGACCATCGGGCGGCGCGGGTTAGGGAGCTCTGGGTAACCGCCGAGCGAATTCCGCTCGCCGAAGCGCTGCCCGATCCCGACGCGGTCCGCGAGCTCCTGCGGGGCCGGCTCGAGATCGTAGGCCCTGCTACCGCCCCGGCGCTGGCCGCCTCCCTCGGCGTCCGAGTGGAGCCGGTAGATGCGGCCCTGGCGGCGCTCGAAGCAGAGGGAATCGTCCTGCGGGGACGCTTCACCCCGGGCACCAGCGAGCTCGAGTGGTGCGAGCGGCGGCTGCTGGCCCGGATCCACCGCTACACGCTCAACCGGCTGCGGGCCGAGATCGCGCCGGTGAACGGAGCCGACTTCCAGCGCTTCCTCTTCGAGTGGCAGCGGGTGAATCCGTCCGCCCGGGTCGCCGGCCTCGAAGGACTCGCGCTGCTCATCGATCAGCTCGACGGGTTCGAAGCGCCCGCCGCGGCCTGGGAAGCGGATCTGCTGAGCGCTCGAACCGAAGAGTATGACCCGGCCTGGCTCGATTTGCTGTGTCTCACCGGGCGGGTATCGTGGGGCCGGCTTTCGGCTCCCGGCATCGGCAATGGGGATGGACCCGGGAACGGCAGCGGGCCCCGGCCGATCCGAACCACCCCGATGGCACTGTTCCGCCGCGATCACGCCGGGTTATGGCTCGACCTCGCTCCCGAGAGCCGGGTCCCGCCGCTCTCAGGCGCCGCCGCAGCGGGGGCGGATGCCCTAACCCGCAAGGGCGCTTCGTTCCTGCCCGAGCTCGCGGCCGGTTCCGGTCTCCTGGCGACCCAGGTCGAACAGGCGTTGGCCGAGCTGGCCGCCCTCGGGCTCGTGACCTCCGATAGCTTCGCCGGTTTGCGAGCACTGCTCACCCCCTCGGCCAAGCGGCGACCGATCGGCGGGGGCACCGCAGGCACCCGGCGCCATCGAGTCGCGGCGTTCGGAATCGAAAGTGCCGGTAGATGGGCGATGTTGAGGGGCCAGGAACCAGGGGCCGGGGACCAGGGAGAAGCAGCCGAGTTGCCTGGTGCCGAGCACCGAACACCGAGTGCCGAGTCACGAGCGCCAAGCCGTCCAGCCGTCCAGCCATCCAGCCGTCCAGCGACTGTCGAGCAGTACACCCGCATTCTCCTGAGACGATACGGCGTCGTCTTCCATCGCCTCCTCGCGCGCGAAGCCATCGCGGTCCCCTGGCGTGAGCTGCTGCTGGTCTATCGCCGGCTCGAGGCCCGAGGGGAGATTCGCGGCGGGCGGTTCGTGGCGGGAGTGACCGGCGAGCAGTTCGCCCTGCCCGAAGCGGTCACTGCGCTGCGCGCGATCCGCCGCGAGGCGGGAGCCGGCCATCTCATCGCCATCTCCGCGGCCGATCCGCTCAACCTGCTGGGAACGGTCCTCCCCGGCGAGCGGGTTCCTGCCCTAACCCGCAACCGGATTCTGTTCGAGGACGGCGTTCCTGTCGCCGTGCTGGAGGCCGGCGAAATCCGATTCTGCCAGGAGATTTCGCCCGAGCGGCGGCAGGTTCTGGCGGAGGCATTGGTCCGGCGTCCCGTCTCTCCCAAACTTCGAGCGTACCTCGGCATGGCCGGCCGCACCCCGCCCCTTCCCGCGGAGCTGGCCAGAAGGCGGAGTCGGAAGAAAGTGGCGGGTTAGGCTGGACCCTCGACCGCTCGGCGGCTCGGCGGCTCGGCTTCCGGTTTGACGGCTCTTCTGCGCGGCGATAGCTTCGAGCACCACGTACTCCTCAACGCCTATCTCGGAAGGAAAGCCGGTATGAAGATTTCTGTCAGAATCGGTGCCCTTGGGCTCGGCGCCGCTCTGGTGGCTGTACTGGTCAGTACCTGCGGCGGAGACGGAACCGGCACCTCCGGCGATGCCACCACGATCGACGAAGAGAGCGCGGCCCGGGGCATCCAGCAGGTTTCCAATTTCCTTCCGGTGTGTCGGCAGGGAACCTCCAGTCTTCAGCTCCATCCCGGCGGGGATCCCCCGATCTTGAGGACGGTCTGGCTGGCCCGCCTGCTCATGCATCCCCGCCGGAATTCCTTACGCGCAGGCGGTGACCCGGCGAATTTCCTGCCGCCGACCCAGCCGGATGACGAGTTTGGCGATTGCGGCGGCCGGATCACCTTCCCGTCCTACAACCACTCGAGCGGCACCACCACCGGCACGCTCGAGTTCGACAACTTCTGCACGATCGACGAGGAGACCGGCGCCTATCAGATCGCCGATGGCCGAGTTTCGTTCACCGACGTGGGGACACCGAGCTCCGGCGGCCCGATCACGACCGCATTCGAAGCCGACAGCCCCAACGGCGTCACGTTCACCACGGAAACCCCCAGCGGGAGCACGATCACCAATCACAAGATCACCTTCAGCGATTTCCTCTATGACGTCGGCGTCCCGGGCGGAACGCCGAATGCCGGCAATCCCGACATCGTCACCCTGGACGATGCCAGATTCACCGACCTCGAGAGCGGGAAGACGTACCGGCAGTCGAACTACACCTTCACGAACTACCAGGATGCGTCTGGTAATGAGTTCACCAGCTTCAGCGGCCGGAGTTTCCGGTCCAACGGCGAGTACTTCGACGTTGCGACGACGACGCCGCTCACCCTCAACTCGTTCGGCAACGTCGTCAGCGGGCAGGTCGTGTTTACCGGCGCCGGCGGAACCAGCGCGGTCATGACCTTCGTCCCCGGTCCCATCCTGCAGGTTACGATGACGGTCAACGGCACGCCGGCCACGAACGTGCCGGCTTGCCAATAAGGCTCGCCGCTCGGCGGCTCCCAGCCCGGCGCATTAGCCGCCGAGCCGCCGAGCCGCCGGGCCGTCGAGTATGATCTCCCTCCGCAACGTGCTGCGCGCTCCGGCGCGCAGTCTCCTCACTGCCCTCGGCGTGGGCGCCGGGGTCGGACTGTTCGTGGCGATCACCGCGATCATTCTCGACGTGCGCCAGCAGATCGCCGGCGCGATCCGCACTTACAACATGGAGGTGGTGATCTATGAGCGGCGGGCCAACTCGCCGTTCACGTCGCGGATCAGTCCGGCGCAGATGGCCGAGCTGCAGGCACGCTACGGAGCGGCGCTGTCACCGATCGTGCTCGGCACCCGGAATGAGCGCTGGAACTCGTACGCCATGGTGATCGGGGTGCGCCCCGACTTGCTGGTGCGGATCCCGCTCACCGGGGGGGCGCGGTTCGAGGAGGGCAAAGGCGAAGCGATGCTCGGTGAGATCGCCGCCGAGCGACTCGGTCTCGGACCCGGCGACCAGGTCACCCTCGATGAACGGCCGTTCCGGATCAGCGGGGTGTACCGGATGGGCAGCCGTCTCTTCGACGGCGGCGTGATGATGGAGATCCCCGAGGCCCAGCGGACCATAACCCGCCAGGGCGCGGAGCCGCAGTACACCCTGGCGGTCTTGCGCGCCGGTCCCGGGCCCGTGGCCACCCGGTTGATCGCGGACATCAACCGGCAATTCCCCGCGCTCCGGGCCATCCGGGGAACCGAGTTCGCCGGTGCCCTGCGACTGCTCCGCGTGGTTGACGCCTTCGTCCGGACCATCTCGGTCGTGGCGCTGGTCGGAACGGCCCTGGTGGTGAGCAACACCTTCCTCATGGCGATTGCCAACCGCACCCGGGAGATCGGGATCCTCATGGCGATGGGCTGGACGCCCTGGCTGGTGCTCCGCATGCTCTTCCTGGAGAGCCTCATGCTCTGCGGTGCGGGTGCCGTGATAGGCAACGGGTTCGCGCTCGTGCTGCTCCGGGTCGTGAACGGCATTCCGGCGATCGGGTTCGGCTGGATCCCGATCCGGTATCCGCTCTCGCTCGCGGGGGGCTCGCTCGTGATGGCGTTCGCCGTGGCGGTGCTGGCCCTGGCCTGGCCCGCCGTGGTGCTCTATCGCATGCAGCCGCTCGCGGCGCTCCGCCATGAGTGAGCCGCTGCTGGCCGTCCTGGGCCTCACCAAGCACTACGAGCGCGGAATGGTGCACGCCCTGGCGGGCGTCTCGTTTGAGGCCCAAGCGGGCGAGGTGGTGGCCGTCACGGGGCCGTCCGGCTGCGGCAAGAGCACCCTGCTATCGCTCATCGGCCTGCTGGACCGGCCGACCGAGGGACGGGTGAGGGTTGCCGGCGATGATCTCACGCGGGTTAGGAAGCCGAGCGCATTCCGCGCACGCCGGATCGGCTTCGTGTTCCAGTTCCATCATCTGGTACCTACCATGACGCTGCTCGAGAACGTGGGCGCGCCGATGGTCGCGCTGGGAGCCGGCCGCGCCCGGCGGCGGGAGCGGGCCCAGGAGCTGCTGGACCGGATGGGACTCGCCGCGCGGGCCGATTTCCTGCCCACCAACGTGTCGGGCGGTGAACGCCAGCGCGCCGCGGTCGCGCGCGCCCTGGTCAACCGTCCCCAGGTGATCCTGGCCGACGAGCCCACCGGGAACCTCGACACCATGAACGGCGAGATCGTGCTCGACTTGCTCATGACCGAGGCCCGGGCGCAGGGAGCCCTCGTCCTGATGGCAACCCATAACCCGGAGCTCGTGCGGAAGGCGGATCGCGAGATCGCGCTGCGCGACGGCCGGCTGGCGGCGCCGTGAACCGGATCGACGTGTTTGTCGCGGTCAACACCGTGCTGTTCCTGGTCATGGCGGCGGTTCGGTATCAGGACCGGTTCGTCGCCTACTGGGGTCGCGATCATCTGGAGGAGTTCTTCCTCTACTCTGCGGCGATCCTCGCGGCCATCGTGGTCCTGTGGCGCATTTTCCGCCGCTACCACTTCGATCTTGCGGTGCTGCTGATCGTACAGGCCGGCATCCTGCTTCACTATGCCGGCGGGTTCATCCCCAGCAATGGCCAGCGGCTCTACGATGTCTCTCTGCTGGGGATTCGCTACGACAAGTACGTGCACCTCTTCAACGGCTTTGCCGCCGCGTTTCTGATGGCGCGGCTCTTCCGAATCCAGGGGATCGCGCTCACCCCGGTGAACCGGGTGCTTCTGGTCTTTGTGGTGCTGGGGCTGGGGGGAATCGTCGAAATCGTGGAGTACCTGGTGATGCTGACCTTGCCCAAGGCGGGGGTGGGTGGCTACGACAACAACATGCAGGACTTGATTGCGAACCTGTGTGGCTCCGTGGCGTTTGTGACCAGTAACGCTCTCCTGATCCGGAGTTCCCATGCCTCAACCATCGAAAATCGTCCCACATCTCTGGTTTGACACCCAGGCCAGGGAAGCGGCCGAATTCTATTGCACCCTGCTTCCCGATTCGCGGCTCACCAATGTGACCACGCTGCATGACACGCCCTCGGGCGATTGCGACGTCGTATCGTTCGCGCTCGCCGGACAGCCCTTCATGGCGATCAGCGCAGGCCCGCTGTTCCGGTTCAACCCCTCGGTGTCGTTCCTGATTGCGTGCCGCAGCCAGGAAGAGGTGGATGCCGTCTGGGCAACGCTGGCGGCGGATGGTACCGAGCTGATGCCGCTCGGGAAGTATCCCTGGAGCGCGCGCTATGGTTGGCTCAATGACCGGTATGGGCTCTCCTGGCAGGTGATGCAGACGGATGGGCGCAACATCAGACAGCGCATCACCCCCACCCTCATGTTCGTGGGACCGGTATGCGGCAAGGCCGAGGAAGCGGTCCGGTTCTATACCTCGGTGTTTCGGAACGCGAAGGTCGGCGACCTCACGCGCTACGGCAGCGGCGACGCGCCGGACCTCGAAGGCACCGTCAAGCATGCCGGATTCACCCTGGAAGGATACGAGCTCGCGGCCATGGACAGCGCGCGCATGCATGGATTCCAGTTCAGCGAGGCCATCTCGCTCATGGTGCACTGCAACGACCAGGCTGAGATCGACTATTACTGGGAGAAGCTAACGGCGGGCGGCGATCCTAACGCGCAGCAGTGCGGCTGGCTCAAGGACCGTTACGGGCTCTCCTGGCAGGTGACGCCAAGGCGGCTGGAGGAGCACTTGCGCGGCTCCAAGGAGCAGATCGCCAGGGTCACCCAGGCGTTCCTCCAGATGAAAAAGTTCGACCTGGCGGCGCTGGACCGGGCGTACCGAGGAGGTACCTGATGGAAGTTACGAACCGCCCCATTCGCGTGGCAGTCGGGACCTGGCTCGTCCTGCTGGGGTCCGGCTGTGCCGCACCGGCCGCCGATCCCACCGAGGAGATCCGGGCTGCGCTCGCGGCGTCGGCCGACGCGTTCAACCGCGGCGATCTGGATGGACATCTCGCGATCTACGTCGAGGATGCCACCATGATGACGTCGACTGGACCTCGGCCCGGCCGGGATCGGATCAAGGCTGGGTTTTCGACGAGATATTTCGGGCCCGACGGGAAGCCGTATCAGCAACTCCGGTTCGATTCACTCGCGGTGCATGCGATGGGGAGCACGCACGCGTATGGCACCGCGCGCTGGTCGCTCACCGGCGGCGGGCGCCCCGATCTGGGCGGTTGGTTCACGCTGATCTGGGAGAAACGGCCCGAGGGCTGGCGGGTACTTCACGACCACACGAGTTAGCCGGCACCCGGCCTCCCTCGAGGGTTGACCTGGTCCAGCATATCGCTGAGAAGGTGAGGGCGGACCGCGCTTCGCTCGCTGTCCAGCCCTGACTATTCAGGTACTCTTCCCTCCTCGCCGCGTCCATAGCATGATCACTCCGCACTGCCCCGAAGGCCCGCTGAACTCGATCGGCAGCTCCGCGGCGCTCCGATACACTTCGATCGCCTCGAACTCGCTGACATA
>JBQTHV010000084.1:0-8936 GCA_052389555.1 Gemmatimonadales bacterium
GAAACCAGTCTCCCTCGCGCCCGCTCGGGTACTTGTAGTGATAGCTGCCGAAGCCCACCATGCTGGACCCCCACATCCGAGGCTCCTCGCGGGTGACGCGGCGCATCAGCTCGAGAATGGTCAAGCAGCCGGCGCGGCGATCCGGGTCGGGCACCTTCGCCAGGAACTTCTCGACGCTGGCATCGGTCGGTTTGGTCTTGGCCTCGGCCATGGAAAGGCTCCTCGATCCCACGGTTTCCCGGCGCCAATCCGGCCTCACGGCAAATCAGGCTGGAAATAGCGAAGACCGACGGCGGCGGTTATGACACAGATAATACCGGAGAAGGAAGCCAACAGCTATCAGCTATCAGCTATCAGCCTGCCTACCCTCCCTTCAAGCTGATAGCTGATAGCTGATAGCAACAAGCCGACCGGAGCTACGCTACGCCCTTTTCTCTCCCCCTCGAGTCGTGAGGGCGACGATCACAATGATGAAGACCGCGATCAGCACCCACACCCACCAGATTCCGTACCAAGGCGGGCCGACTGGCTGCTGGGGGTTTATCTGCACATCGATGTCCTGGGCAGCCAGCAGTGCTCTACCCACCAGCATCTCTACACCGATCGCCAGCCAAGCCAGTGTGCGGGCGATGGTACCTGTCCGTGGATTCCCCATAACCCCCCTCCTTCGGGTTCAACAGCGCCTTCCCCCGGGACGCAGCACCGCATGACGATGCCCGATCCCCGCTCCGAATGACGATCGGCCAATGGGCCCGCGGCACAAGCGGGACCAACCCGGGAGTGACTGGAACCCGGCCGGGGCCTCCCCCATGCCCGTCTCGCTTTGGGAACCACGCGGTCTCGTGCTTGAGAAGCCGCCGGTGCCGAGCCGCCGGTCCCCCTCGCGCCGGTGACGGCCGGAGCGCATCCTCCGCGCATAGTGCTCTGGATCGGGCATTCACAGCGAGGAAACCCATGAACAGCGGACTGGTGAGAGCGGGCAGTGTCACGGTCCTCCTGCTCGGCGGGGCAGTGGCCGCCGGGTTTGCGCAGGACGAGAAGAAGCAAGACAAGAACGAGCTCAAGAAGTGCGAGAAACCGATCGGCACTCTCGCGGTGGTGGAGCCCCAGCAGCACTACCTGGCGGCGCTCCAGCGCTACGGGCTGGGCTCCCCGACCGGCCTCATCCGCATGATGGTGCAAAACTCGAACTGTTTCGTCGTGGTCGAGCGCGGGGTGGCGATGCAGAACCTGATGCAGGAGCGGGCGCTGGCCGGCGCGGGCGAGATGCAGCAGGACGAGAACATGGGCAAGGGCCAGATGAAGGCGGCCGATTTCGTGCTCACCCCGGCGGTGGTCTTCGACAACCCGAACGCGGGCGGGGTGGGCGGGGCGGTCGGTGGATTGCTGGGCCAGCGGGTCGGCGCGGTGGCCGGCGGCCTCAAGTTCAAGGAAGCGCAGACCAGCATACTGGTGGCCGATGCGCGCACCAGTGTGCAGGTCGCCGCGGCGGAGGGAAAGGCCAAGAAGACCGATTTCGGGTTAGGCGGGTTTGCCTGGCTGGGCGGCGGTGCGGTGGCCGGCGGGGGGTACTCGAACACCGCGGAAGGGAAGGTCATCGCGGCCTCGTACCTCGACAACTACATCAACATCGTGGAGTTCATCAAGAACAGCTCGCAGCTCATGGCCCGGGCTGAGCGATTCAAGGGCCCGGGGCTCGACGGCGACCAGATCAAGGCCGGCGCGACGTTTGCCGAGGGTGATGTCGTGACGCCGAAGATCCCCAACGTGAAGCTCCTGGCCGAACCCAAGGAGGGCGCCAAGGCCCTCGCAACGCTCAAGGCCACCGATCAGTTGGTCTTCCTGGGTGAGGAGAAGGACGGCTTCCTCAAGGTCCAGGGATCCGACGCCGAGGGGTGGGTGAAGAAGTCGCTGCTCAAGAAGTGAGAGTCTAGAGTCTAGAGTCTTCAGTCTTCAGTCTTCAGTCAATCGTCTTCTGACCAGCGACTGACGACTGACGACTGACGACTGGCAACTCCTCATCCAGGCCGCAGCCCCCGCCCATTCCCCGCTCCCGTCCGCTCGCCGTCGCGTAGTGCCACCACTCCATTGACGATCACGTGGGGAATGCCCCAGGGATACTGGAAGGGGTCTTCGAAGGTGGCCCGGTCGGCGACGGTAGCCGGATCGAACACCACGAGGTCGGCCGCCGCCGCCGGGGCGATCCGGCCCCGGTCGCGCAGCCGAAGCAGCCGGGCCGGCATCCCGGTCATCTTGTGGACCGCCTGCTCCAGCGTCAGTACCTTCCGCTCCCGCACGTAGCGTCCCAGGACTCGGGGAAACGTTCCTAACCCGCGGGGATGGGGGTGTCCGGAGCGGGCCGGCCCCTCGGTCGCGAACGAGCCGCCGTCACTGCAGATCATCGAAAGCGGGTGAGCCAGGAACCGCTCCAGGTTCGCCTCGCTCATCGCAAAGACCACGTTCCCCACCCGGGCTCGATTGCGCACCACCAGCCCGACCGCCGCGTCATAGGGATCGCGATCCTGCATGCGGGCCCACTCATCGAGCCGGCGGCCGACTACGTTGCTATCGCCTGGCTCGGAAACCTCCGAGATCAGGACCTTGTCCCACCCTCCGACCAGCTCGACTTTGGCAAGCGCATCGGTGCGGATCCTGGGAGCGACGGACGAATCGGCGAGGCGGCGGAGCAGCGCTTCGCTCCCGCCGTCGAGCGCCCAGACCGGAAAGAGATTGGTCATCCCGGTCGCCCAGGCAACGTAGGGATACCGATCGAACGTCACAGCGAGACGGCGCCGGCGGGCCTCCGCGAGGTGTTCGAAGACCGGGTCGATCTTGGGCCAGTTCCGCTCACCCCCGGTCTTGAGGTGAGCGAGGTGCAGCGGGCAGCCCGCGCCCCGCGCAATCGCGATTGCCTCATCGACTGCCTCGACGAGTCGGTCGTCCTCATTGCGCAGGTGGGTCGAATAGGGAAGCCGCCGGCGGGCCAGCGGGCGGCACAGGGCGATGAGCTCTGCCTGCGAAGCGAAAGCCCCCGGGGCGTACTCCAGTCCACTCGAGACCCCGCAGGCGCCGCTCGCGAGCGCTGCCTCCACGAGCCGCACCATCCGTGCGAGCTCTTCCGCCGTAGCAGGGCGGTCGGCTTCACCCACGACGATCCGGCGCACCGTCCCGGCTCCTACCATCGTCGCGATGTTGAGGGCGCTGGGCAGCGCCTCGAAGCGGCGGAAGAGCTCTTCTACTCTCGTCTCGCCGCTGCGATTGGGAACCCGCGACCCTCCGTCCTGTCCAATGACCACCGTCGTCACGCCCTGGCGAATCACCGACTCGGCGCGAGGATCGACGAGGATGTTGCCGTCGGCGTGGGAGTGGATGTCAATGAAACCGGGTGCGACCGCGAGCCCCCGCACGTCGAGGACCTCGCCGGCTCCGCTGAGCCGCCGCGCCACCGCGACGATGCGGCCTGCCTGCACCGCGACATCCAGCTCTCGACCCGGCGCCCCGCTTCCATCGAAGACGGTGCCTCCTCGCAGCACCAGGTCGTACGCGAGAGCCGAGCCGCCGAGCCGCCGGGCCGCCGAGCTACCAACCAGCGCACTCGCACCCATCCAGATGAACTCTCGCCGCGACGTGCTCATGAGCAGGAATCTACCGAGGCGGGACTCGGTTGGCGCAGTGGCGGAGGTCCTCGCAACGCTTTGGGCGTTGAGGGCATCTCATAGGGTGAACGTGAGCAGACCGACCGTGAGGTGGAGGATGGTGCAGCTGATCGGGCCGTCGAAATTGCAGGCGCAAGTCCGTTCCAAGGATCGGATGGAGATCCGGAACGAGCAGGGTGTGCCGGTCGGCACTGTCGAGCGTCCCACCGATCCGCGCCCGTTCGGACCGGACAAGGGTACGGTGTATCTCCGGCGTGAGCTTCCTCCGGCCGCCTGAAAGCAGGCGGTCAGGCGGTCAGGCGGTCAGTCATAGGTAGTTGGTTCGGGGTCGACTGATCGCCTGACTGTCTGGCTGCCCGACGGTCTGACCACCTGAGCCCCTCACGAGCTGCGACCTTGGGGCATCCGCGGGCATCTCTCCCGTCATCCGATCCAAGGAGAGTTTCCGTGGTCAGGCTGTTGACTCCTTCACCCGCCGCGCTGCTGGCGCTCGCGTTCTTCCCGCCCACCGCGCTCCCGCAAGCCAAAATCGCACTCGGCAAGCCCGACGCGGAATACCCAGAAGGAATCACCCGAGTCACGGCGGTCCGGGAGCTCCCGACCGGCAAGGTCCTCATCGCTGATGCCCTGGACAAGGTCGTGCAGCTGGTCGATCTCGCGGCTGGTACAGCGGTGAAAGTCGGACGCGAAGGCAGCGGGCCCGGTGAGTACGAGTTGCCGATCAGCTTGGCTGGTCTTCCCGACGGATCCACGCTGGTCCAGGACATGCTCAACCGGCGGTTTCTGATCGTCGGCGCAGACGGGAAGCCGGGCGAATTCCTCGGGCTCCCACGTCCGCCGGGCTCTGAAGGAGGACCGGGCATGGCAATCGGCGGCATGGAAGTGCGGGCGGCCGATTCGCAGGGACGGCTGTACTTCCAGGGAGTTCCCTTTTCCCGAGGTGTCGCCGCCGATTCGGTACCGCTGCTCCGCTGGGACCGGGTGCGGCCCACCCTGGACACGGTTGGGTTCCTGAAGATGCCGGCCGGGAGTGTGCAGGTCAGTGGGGGCCGCGGGCGGGGCGAGGTGCGGATCGGAGGTCAGAAGGCGTTCACACCGGCGGAAACCTGGGCCGTAACCGGCGACGGCCGAATTGCCCGCGTCCTTCCCTCTCCGTACCGAGTCGTCTGGTACGACGGTCAGGGCCGCCCCACCGCGGGACCGGTTCAGCCGTACACGCCGATCAAAGTGACCGATGCCGACAAGGAACAAGTGCGGGAGGCGCGGCAGCGCAACCCGGGAATAGCAATCACGGTTGGACCGGAGGGCAGGAGCGTGTCCCGCGCGCCGGTGAGCCAGATGCCAGATCTCCAATTCGAAGAGACCATGCCACCCTTCCCGAGTGGCGCCGGAAGCGGGGGCGTCGGCGTGTTAGGAACGCCCGACGGCGAGGTCTGGGTCCTCCGCCACCGGCCCGCCAGCGATAAGGTGCCGAGCTACGACGTGTTCGACCGGAGCGGGGCGCTGGTGAAAAAAGTCACCCTCCCGCCCAACTGCCGGGTGGTCGGATTCGGGAAGGGGACCGTCTACGTGGTGCGGACCGACGAAGACGATCTGCAGTATTTGCAGCGTTACCGAAAGCCGTGACACCAGGAGTTAGCGAATAGCGAGTAGCGAATCGGGAGTACTGTGAACCATCGGCCATCGACTTCGCTACTCGCTACTCGCTCGCTCCTGCTGTTACGGATTCGTCGCCGCCGCAGTTCCCCCTGCCGGCCACTTGTTGTACCAGCTCATCATATACAGTTGGGTGCGCATCCAGTTCGACGGCCGCGAGCTGGTGCCGTGCCATTCATTCTCGAAGCGGAACAGCACGGCCGGCACCCCCCGCATCTTGAGCGCCGCGTAGTACTCCTCCGACTGCGCCATCGGCGTGCGCATGTCGAGCACCCCCGTCATCACCGCGGTCGGGGTCTTCACCTTCCCGACGTACATCAGGCTCGACTGCTTGAGCCAGGGCATCGGGTCTTCCCAGAAGGGCTTCTGGAAGAAGTTGAAGGTGAAGAGCGGAATGTCGGTTTCCCCCGCGAAGCTCAGCCAGTTGATCACCGGGCAGCGGACCGCCGCCGCGGCGAACCGGTCGGTGTGTCCGATCACCCAGCTCGAGAGCACCCCGCCGCCGGAGCATCCGCCGACGTACATCCGCCGGGGGTCGACGTACCCGCGACCCACGACGGAATCCACCCCGGCCATGAGGTCGTCGTAATCCACGCTCGGATAGGCGTGCATGATGGCGTTCCCGAACGCGCTCCCGTAACTCGTGCTCCCGCGCGGATTGGTGTAGAGCACCACGAACCCGTTGGCGGCGAAGTTCTGGAACGAATAGTTGAACCCGGTCGTGTAGGCCGAGTGGGGACCGCCATGAATCTCGAGGATGAGCGGGTACTTTTTCGCCGGATCGAAACTGGGCGGCTTGACGATCCAGCCGTGGACCCGGGTGCCCCCGGTCGAGGTGTACCATAGCTCCTCCACCTCGCCGATCCGCACGCCCGGCAGGATGTCGGCGTTGACCTCGGTGAGCTGCTCGATGCGGGCCGGAGCCTTGAGATCGAGCCCCACGATATCGGGGGGACTGTCCGCGTCGGTGCGCACCGCGAACACCGTGCCGGCGCGGGTTAGGCTCGCGTTGCTGATCAGGTGATTGCCCGTGGTGACCTGCCGGGGCGGCGTTCCCGGTGTCAGGGACCACAGGTTGCTGGTCCCCCGGTCGAGCACGGTGAAGTAGAGACCCTTTCCGTCGGGCGTCCACTCGAGCCCCGACGGATCCCGGTCGAGTCCCTCGCTCCGCAGCGTCATCCCGCTCCCGTCGGGCGCGATCGTGTAGATGTCGCTCGCGCGATAGCTCACCGGCCCGTCGGCAGGAAATCCGGTAAACGCGATCAGCCGCCCGTCCGGCGAGACCCGGGGGTTCGCCCAGGCGCCGTCCCGGGTCGTGAGCTGCCGCGTGGTCCCGGACGCGACGTCCACCGTGTAGAGCGCCGACCGCCGGTACATCCGCTCCGCGTCGGGCGAGGCGTTGCCCGCGACGATCACCGTCTTGCCGTCGGGCATCCAATCCCAGCCGGAACCGCCCCCGCCGGCCCCGCGCGGTCCCGCATGCCAGTCGCCCCTGGTTACCTGCCGCGGGGTTCCCCCGATGGCGGGCACCACGAACAGGTGGACATAACCCGCTTCGAGGAAGCCGGCTCGGTCGGAGCGGTAGAGCAGATTGTCGATGATCCGCGGCGCGCGGGTCCAGGTGGCTCCCGGAGGGGCCGCCGGCAGGTCGATCCGCCAGGGCGTCTCCTTGGGCAGGAACATGGTGAATCCGATCCACTTCCCGTCGGGCGCCCACCTCGGCGAGCCGGGCGCTCGCTGCACCTTGGTGGTCTGGGTTACCGCGCCCTCGGCGTCCATGTACCGGACGAAGACCTGCGGGCCCCCGGGTTCCCCCTCGGCGAGATAGGCGATCCGGGTTCCGTCGGGCGACCACACCGCATTGGATCCCTTCACCAGGAACCGGAGCTTCGAGCCGTCGGCGTTCATGAGCCAGAGGCCGGTCTCGAACTGGTCCTTCAACTTGTCGACGGCGCGCCGGGTGAAGATCACCTGGGAGCCGTCGGGCGAGGGCCGCGGATCGCTCACCGTCTCGTAGTCGAGAAAGCGGGAGACCGTCAGCAGGGTATCCGAGGGTTTCTCCTGCGCGACGAGCGGGGCGGCGATCGTGCCGAGCAGGGCGAGTGCGAGTCTCGTTCTCATGGCCACCTTCCTCTCATGCATGCATCCGATGTTATCGCCCACAGATTACACGGAATATACGGATTGAAAGAGAACCCACAGATGAAGCGGATTAGGCGGATTAGGTTGGAGGACCTTGGAATTCATCAGACCAATCCGTTTCATCCGTTTAATCTGTGGGCTTTTTGTCCAGAATCCCTGTAATCTGGGTAATCCGTGGGCCAAAACTCCAAACCTCCGCGTCAGGCGGTCTCCCCTCGGAGCACGATCCTGCGCCGGAGCGCCGCCAGCACCATACCGAGCAGGAACCACGCAATCACCAGGTCGGCCAGCTGGGCGATCTGGTACCGGAGATCGAACCCGTACCAGTTGGCCTCCGAGAAGAAGATGACGATCCCGGCGGCCAACCCCACGGCGGCGAAGATGCTCCCCGTACCTAACACGGGCCAGACCGGCAGCCGGAGCAGCACCCAGGCCAGCACCAGGGCCGTCGCCACCTCGATCGCGAACTGCACCAGCATCGGCACCGCGAGCGACGCGAACTTGGGCCGGAAGTCGCGCTCGAATGACACCACCGCGAAGAGTCCCCGGTCGTCGGCATAGACCCCGTTGGAGGGTAGGTGCTGCCGCACCGCATTCACCACCGAGTCGGCGGCAGCCGAGTCGGGAAACGGCATCGCATTCACCGTGGGGATCACGCCGGTCAGGTGGGACACTGCGCCCCATGCGAACGTCACGAGGCCGCCCACCAGTGCAGCGGTGACCAGATAGCGGAACCTCATAAGCCCTCCCGAAGAGGTGAACGTCAGGCGTGCTGGGCTTCCAGCTCCTTCTTGCGCTCCGCGGCGATCTTGCCCGCCACCTCGGCCGGCACCTCGGCGTAGCCCTGGAACCGCTCGGTGTGGGTGCCGCGACCGTGGGTGATCGAGTGCAGCGCGGCCGAATAGCGATAGAGCTCCGCCTGCGGAATCAGCGCGTTGACAATGGTGTTCCGGCCGTCCGATTCGGTATTGAGGATCTGGGCCCGCCGGGGCGACAGGTCCGCGAGCACATCCCCGAGCTGATCGGACGGGACCCGCACTTGCACGGTCATGATCGGCTCGAGCAGCACCGGCCGGGCCTTGGGGGTGACGTTCCGGAAGGCGATGATGCCGGCCATCTTGAACGCCTGCTCGCTGGAATCCACGTCGTGGTAGGAGCCGAAGTAGCACTCGGCCTTGAAGTCCACGCAGGGATAACCCGCAACCGGACCGCGCGCGGCCGCTTCCTGCACCCCCTTATCCACCGCGGGGATGAACTTGTTGGGGATGACCCCGCCCACGATACTGTCCACGAATTCGTAACCCGAGCCGCGCGGGAGCGGCGAAATCCGGATATGGCAGTCGCCGTACTGGCCCCGGCCGCCGGTCTGCTTCTTGTGCTTGCCCTGCCCTTCCGCGGTCCCCCGGAAGGTCTCCCGGTAGGCGACTTTGGGCCGGACCAGCTCGGCATGGACCCCGAACTTGCGGGTTAGGCGGCCCAGGA
>JBQTHV010000085.1:0-33408 GCA_052389555.1 Gemmatimonadales bacterium
TGGTCTTCCCGTGATCCACGTGCCCGATCGTCCCCACGTTCACGTGCGGCTTGGTCCGCTCAAACTTCGCTTTAGCCATGTGCATCCCCTCGTTCTGGCTATTGGCTATTGGCTAATGGCTATTGGCAACTACCTAACCCGGAGGGCTGTTCGGCCAATAGCCAATAGCTAATAGCCAATAGCCCTCGTTTCCTGCAACCATCACCGCCAGAGCTCGCGACCGGGATTGAACCGGTGACCTCGTCCTTACCAAGGACGCGCTCTACCAACTGAGCTACGCGAGCGTGCATCAAGCGGGCGACGGGACTCGAACCCGCGACCCTCAGCTTGGAAGGCTGATGCTCTACCAACTGAGCTACACCCGCGCTCTCGCGGTGAGAGGTGAGAGGTGAGACGTGAGAGGGGGCTCCGGTGCTCGGCGCGCAGTTGTCTCACTTCTCACCTCTCACCCCTTACCCCCGGGATGGTGGGGGTAGGATTCGAACCTACGTAGGGCGCAAGCCCGGCAGATTTACAGTCTGCTGCCATTAGCCACTCGGCCACCCCACCGCTCGTGCGGCGCCTTCGACACGGAACCCCGCTCGCCCGAGCGGGGTTCCCGAACGCACGCTGCGCTCCCTGCGACATTGGAGCTGACGGAGGGAGTCGAACCCTCAACCTGCGGTTTACACAACCGCCGCTCTGCCCGTTGAGCTACGTCAGCCAAAGGCCCAGAGATCAAGACAGCCTAGCATTTTAGCAGCTTGGCAGACCCCCGTCAACGTGATGGTGAGAGACTTCCCGACGGGGGCCCACGGCAACCAGCCACGACACGTCCAACCGAAGATAACCCGAATATATCAGTCAGCGGCGAACGACCTCCACCGCGCCGTCTTTCCGGTCCCGCACCTCCCATCCGTGGCTTTGGAGCAGGGCTCGAATCCGATCGGCCTCAGAGAAGTCACGGCGGGATTTGGCGGCGAGGCGCCGCGCGGCCCATGCGCGGGCCCATTCCGACTGCGCATCCGATTCGGCCGGTGCCGCCTCGGCCAGGGGGCCGGAATCGCCCACCAAGTCTCCCGCCCGAACTCGCTCGATTTCCGGTGTTGTTTCCATATCCAAGACGTCGCAGACCGACCTCCAGGCCGACAGTGCGTGCAGCCCCGGCCGTGCACCCGAGTCGAGAAGCCGATTGCCGGCGGAGACGAAATCGAACGCAGCCGCGACCGCACGCGGCGCGTTGAGATCGCCATCGAGCGCGGTGACTAAGTCGGCTTCCAGTCGCTCCCCCTCCTCAATGAAGCCGGCGCTCTCCTGCCCCGCTCCCGGGACCATCACTTTCCGGAACCGTTCGCCGAAGGCGCCGAGCCGGCGCGCTCCCTCTCGCGCTGCGGCGAGGGCCTCGTCGGTCAAATCGAGCTTCTGCCGGTAGTGGGTCTGGTACACGAGCAGGCGGATGGCGCCTGCATCCACGCCGTCCTCTCGAAGATCGCGGGCGGTGGTGATGTTCCCGAACCGCTTCGACATCTTGGTGCCGCGGACGTTCAGAAACTCCCCGTGGAGCCAGAACCGCGCGAACGCAGGCTCGCCGGTGTAGGCGCATGCCTGGGCGATCTCATCCTCGTGATGAGGGAAGATGAGATCGACCCCGCCAGTGTGGAGATCCAGGACGCGAGCGCCGAAGCGCTGGCCAATGAGCTCCAGCGCCATCGCGGAGCACTCGAGATGCCACCCGGGGCGGCCGCGTCCAAACGGCGCATCCCACGCGGCACCGACCGCCTCGTCCTCGGGTCGAGCGGCCTTCCAGAGCACGAAATCCTGGACGTGCTCCTTCGTGTATTCGTCGGTCGACACCCGGCCGCTCCCACCGGCCTTGAGCTGGCTTCGATCGAGCCGAGCGAGCTGACCGTACTCGGGGAATTTCGCGATGGAGTAATAGACCGAGCCATCGTCACCCCGATAGGCAGTGTCATTGGCCAGCAGCCCTTCGACTAACCGAATCATGGGGCCGATGAATTCCGTGGCGCGGGGGTAGACCTGCGCTGGGCGGATCCGGAGGTAATCGCGGTCTTCGTAAAACGCCGCGATATAGGGCGTCACCAGCTGATCCACGCTCATGCCGCGGCGATTGGCTTCCTTGATGATGCGGTCATCCACATCGGTGAGATTCATGATGTGAAAGACTTGATACCCGCTCGCCTCGAGCCAGCGCCGCAGGAGATCGACGAATAGAAAGGTCCTGAAGTTCCCGATGTGGGCGTAGTTCCAGACCGTCGGGCCGCACGAGTACAGGGTCACCCGAGGGGGCTCAATGGGGTGGAACGGTTCGATGCGGCGGGTGAGGGTGTTGTACAGGGAGAGGGACATGCGGGGAGAAAGTAGCTAGGAGGGGCCAGGGGCCAGAGTCCAGGGGTCGGGGAAACCGCCCGACCACGTGGTTTCCGTACTCCCTGACCCCTGACCCCCAGCCTCCGGCCCCTGCGGTTACTTGATTGCCACCTTCGTCTTGGCTGCCTGCAGCGCCTTGGGCAGCTTGACGGTCAGAATGCCGTCAGCGTAGAACGCCTCGATCTTGTTCTCCTGCACCGCGGCCGGAAGCCGGATGGTCCGGAGGAAACGGCCCTCCTGCCGCTCCTGCCAGAGGTAGTCCTCGCTCTTCTCTTCCTTGTGGAGCCCCCGCTTCCCGGAGAGCGTCAGGAGCGTCCGGTCGAGATCCACATCGAAGTCGTCCCGGGTCATGCCGGGCGCTTCGAGCCGCACCATGAACTCCTTCTCAGTCTCCGAGAAGTCCAGAGTGGGCTCCCACATGGTCTCGAGGCCGCGGGGAGTCGCGACCGGCCAGAAGCTGGGCTCGAAGAACCGTTCGAAGACCCGGTCGAGGTCCTGCTTCATGGTCGCGAAGGTGGGTGCTGCTCTCATGAGTTTCATACCGCTACCCTCCTCAGCTGCTGCCGATTGGAAAGGTTGGTCCAGCCCTGCGCCCCACAAGGTGAGAGGTCGGCACTTAAACGCCGGTGAATTCCGTCTGAACTCCTCATTATCGAGCAATCAGCTCGGCTTGCGGATGGCCGTGCTGGCTGTGGGTGAAGAAGGCTTGGCGTGACTTTCAACGCCGGCCCATATTGCCGCTGCTGCACAGGACTGGGAAAGTGGCACGACACAGGAGGGACCAATGCAGCCTGGTCGGCATGCCGCTCGACCGGCCGGAAGACTTCGGCACCGACGTGGAAGGCTATCGAGTGAATGCCTACTGCCGGCAGGGTGGCTCATCATCATCCCCGCGGCGACCGCCAAGCACCGCGCGGGCAGCCTCCGCTCGATGAAGCTCTTCGCGGTAGCGATAGCGATGCTGGCGACCCTGCTGGGTGCGCCGCTGGCGCCGCGGCTGCATCTCGCGGCAGGGCGCCTGACCATTACGATCGCGGCGGCCATCTTCGGGTTGAGTCTCGCGCGGGGACGCGTCGGATGATGCCGAAGCGGAGCGCGGGGATCCTGCTCTTTCGCCGGGTTAGGGGAGAGCTCGAGGTCTTCCTGGTCCATCCAGGGGGACCGTTCTGGGCTCGCAAGGACCTCGGCGCCTGGACGATTCCCAAGGGTGAGATCGAACCGGGGGAAGAACCCGCCGCAGTGGCCAGGAGAGAGTTCGAGGAGGAAACTGGCGCTCTGATCCGGGAGAAGATGGTGCCGCTCGCAACGATCAAGCAGGCGGGCGGCAAGATCGTGGAAGCCTGGGCCGTCGAGGGGGACTTCGACCCGGAGCGGCTCCGCAGCAACACCTTCACCATGGAGTGGCCGCCCCGCTCCGGCCGGAGCCAGGAGTTCCCGGAAGTGGACCGGGCAGCCTGGTTTGGGCTGGCCGAGGCGAGGGCCAAGTTCCTTCCCTCCCAGCTGCCCTTGCTCGACCGCCTGGCCGAACTGTTGGCTCGCCCGCAAGACTAAGCCTCGCGTCGTCGGGTTTTCATGATCGCTTCAGAGCCGGGACCTACCTTGGCTCTGGAGGAGGGTCTCGATGCCGACGGCCCACGCCTCAGGTGCGCCTGCATGCACCGAGGCGCTGGTGGCACTGGAGCAAGGTATGGTTCGAGCGACACTGGCTTCGGAGATGGTTCTAGCCCGGATTCCCCGTCCGCCGCGCTAGCCGTGAAGACACCGACGGAGGCCGACGTCATGTCCATGGAGCGAGGAGCCGTTAGGCACTGGAGCGGGCTGCGATCACTCAATGACGGGAGAACGAGACGATGGCGAAGAGTTTCACGACCAAGCAGAAGAGGCGACGATCGCTATTCGGCCACAAGATGGCCCACGACCACATCGGCAAGCGACCGGTGAAGATCGCCGTCTCGGATCGCAAACAGCGCGTTCGGGGGAGTGGCACGGGACGGAGGCGCGGCGGAGGCTAGCGAATACGCTCACTTGGGAGTGGGTCATTTGGAGGGATCCGAAATGACCAGGGTTGGGGAACGGGGTGCTCGCAGCGGCCCGATTCGACGTCCTGCTGGTTAGGAGGAGGCGGCTCGGCAGATGCCCGGTTCTCGTTTTCCCGTCCTAACCCGCCGGGAAAGGAGCCGCGACCAGGCGGCAGCGGCCGCCCTGCTCCGGGAGACCGGCGAGCGCATCGACGCCATCGAGTCCACTGCACTCGATCCCCTGCTGGAACGGATCGGCGACGCCCGGGTGGTGCTGCTCGGCAGAGTTCTTCCGGATGCGGGCCCGGATCACCCGGGCCTTGATCGAGCGCAAGGGCTTCACGGTCATCGGGCTCGAGGCAGACTGGGCCGATGCGGCCAGGGTGGACCGCTATGTCCGCGGCCTTCCGCCGCCGGCGACCCGATCGCCCGCGTTCGCCCGCTTTCCGGCCTGGATGTGGCGCAATGCCGAGTTCGGGGAGCTGGTCGAATGGGTGCGGACCTGGAATGCTGGGCGCGCCGATCCGGAGGAGCGGGTCCGGATCGTCGGGCTCGACCTCTACAGCCTCTTCGAATCCATCGAGGCCGTCCTCGCCTATCTGGACCAGGTCGATCCCGACGCCGCGGCGATCGGCTTCGGGACCGATCACGGCACCGTGGCGGCCGCGTCCGACTGGGGCGGCCCCATGGAGCACATGCGGGTTAGGCCCGCCCATCCCGGAAGCTACGAGTCGCTCTGCCACCAGGCCCAAGTCCCCGCGTTCCTGCTCGCGCTCAGGTATCCTGCTCGTGAGGAGGTACGGGAAGAGCTGTCCGACCGTCGGCTGGAACGGGCGATCGGCGTCGTGTACCGGCCCGAGACCGAGCTCCAGAGCCACTACTTCGAAGCCGAGTTAACCCGCCAGTTTGACGAGTACTGCTGGATCGACGAGACCAGCGCGGTGACCCCGCTCCTAACCCGGCCGGCTGTTGAGGGCGAGCCGGAGACCAATCCCTTGGGAGTCTAGGCGATGTCGGCCGGCTGGATGCAACCCTCGGTGGCCGAACTGCTCGACCTGGACCGCGAGTATCGCCACAAGGCCGAGGCGGGCGAGCTCCAGCTCATCGCGCCGCGCAAGCACAATCCCAAGGGCGAGGCCTGGCTGCCGGTCCACCACACCGAACGCGGAAGTCGCAAGTACACGGCGCTGTTTTCCAACACCGCGCGAGCCCACCGGCTGGGGCGAACCCATGACTGGGTCGTGATCTACTACCAGGACGGCGGCGGCGAGGAGCGGCAGTGCACCGTGGTCACCGAGTTCCGGGAGCCACTCCGCGGGAAGCGAGTGGTTCGGGGCCGGGAGTTCGAGTGCGCCGAGCACTACGGCGTCGAAACCCAGGAGGATGAGGAGCAAATCTGGCTCGAGGGGGTGATGCGCTGACGCTGCCGAAGGGGTTCAGGTGCTCGGCCACGCCAGGTCTCGCGTCGGCGATCCGGGCGGGCTGAGCAGGACCCGAGCGTCCGCCGCGACCGCCCCAGTGGGGGTCGCCATCAGCGGATTGACGTCGAGCTCGGCGATCAGCGGGAAATCGATGGCCAGCTGCGAGACCCGAAGCAGAACGTCTTCGATCGCAGGCCGGTTGACGGGGGGTGCACCGCGGACCGGGTCCAGGATCGCAGCCCCGCGAATCTCGCTCATCACGCAACGGGCATCGTCCCGGGTTAGGGGCGCGATCCGAAACGCCACGTCCCGGAGCACTTCGACGAGGATTCCCCCAAGCCCGAACATGACGAGCGGTCCGAAGCGAGCGTCGCGGGTCATCCCGACGATCAGCTCCCGGCCCTGGGGAACCAGGGGCTGGACCAGGGCACCGGTGATCGCTACACCGGGCACGGTAGCTCTCACCCGCTGGATCAGCCGATCGAATCCGGCCCGCACCTCGGCGGGGTCGCGGAGGCCGATCTCCACGCCGCCGGCTTCGGTCTTATGCAGGATCGCCGGCGCGACGAGCTTGAGCACGACCGGGAAGCCGAGCCTGGCGGCATAACCCGCCGCTTGGTCTGCGGACCCGGCCACGATCCCCGGAGCAACCGGAATCCCGTACGCGGCCAACAGCGCCAGCGCCTCGTTCTCGGCGAGCCGGGTTCGGCCGGCCCGGCGAGCGGCTTCGAGTAAGCGCGCGGCCGCGGCGCGATCCACCGGCAGTGATTCGGGCGCGACATCGGGAAGCCGGCCCGAAAGTTCCCGGAAGCGAGAGAGCGCCGCCAGCGCGCGGGCTGCCGACTCAGGGAAGATGAACGCGGGAATCCCGGCCTCCTGAAGCGTGACTCGTCCCTGGGGTAGGCCTTCGTGACCCATCAGAACTCCGAACACGACCTTCTCACGACGCTCGGCGGCAGCCTGGGCGATGGCGACCGTCACTTCCTCCTGGGTCACCCCGAGCGGCGGGACGAAGATCGCCAGAACGGCGTCCACCCCCGGATCGGAGAGCAGGGCGGCCAGCGCCGCGCGGTAGCCTTCGGGCGTCGCGGAGGCGATCATGTCGAGCGGGTTACGGATAGAGGCCTCGAGCGGAAACAGCGGCTCGAGCACCTTGACAGTCACGGGGGCGAGGTCAGGCAGCTCCAGACCACACGCTTCGCAGGCGTCGGCGGCGATGATGCCGGGACCGCCGGCATTGGTGAGCACCGCGGTCCGGCGGGAGCGGGGCGGGTGCGGAGCGGAGAACGCGATCGCGAGGTCGAATAAGCTCCTCGACGGTCGCCGCGCGGAGCACCCCGGCCTGGGCGAGCAGGGCATCCACCGCGGCTTCACTGGCGGCAAGGGCTCCGGTGTGGGAGGAGGCAGCCCGAGCGCCGGCACGGGATCGGCCCGATTTCACCACGATAATCGGCTTGCGCCGGGTGATCCGACCCGCGATCTGGAGGAAGCGGGCCGGGTTCCCGAAACTCTCCACGTACATCAGAATCACTTCAACGTCGGGATCGTCCTCCCAGGCAAGCAGCAGGTCGTTGCCGCTCACATCGGGCTTGTTGCCAACCGACACGAACTGGGAGATCCCAATCCCGTACTCCCTGGCGTAATCGAGCACCGACAGGCCAAGGGCGCCCGACTGGGATACGAACCCGGTTTTGCCGTAAGGAGGAAGGGATTTCGCGAAGGTCCCATTCATCGAGATGGCCGGGTTCGAATTGAGCACACCCATGCAGTTTGGCCCAACCATCGGGATATTCCTGCTACGGACGAACTCGGTGAGCACGCGCTCGCGTTCGATTCCCTCCCCGCCGACTTCGCGGAACCCGGACGAGATCACGACCAACCCGGCGACACCCTTCCGGGCGCATCCCTCTACGACCTGCTGCACCCGGTCTTTGGGGACGACGATCACCGCCTGGTCCACCGGTTGGGGAATCGCTTCGACGTCGGGGCAGGCCGGAATGGAGTAAACGGCTTTGGCGTTCGGATTCACGGGATAAAGGGCCCCGGTGAACCCACAGCGAACCAGATTGCGCACGATCTCGTGGCCGATGGTGCCGGGGGTGCGCGAGGCGCCAAGCACGGCGATGGAGCGTGGGGCGAGGATCGGCGGGAGCGAGCGGTTCATGGGGAGGCTTCCTTCATCCCGATCTCACATTCTCTTGCAGAATCCCGAGCAAGAATAGGTTGGGTCCTCATCAAGGAGGCAATACCCATGAGCAATCCCATCCGCAAGCTCAGGAGTCGAGGCGCGCGGGCAACCTGCCGGGACCGCGGTCGCAGCCGGAGTGGTCACCCGGGAGATACGCAAGCGACGCCGTCTGGCCGGAGGGAAGCCATGAGCACGATCGTAAAGATCATCGAGGTCATCGCCCAATCGGAAAAGGGATTTGACGACGCGGTTCGAAATGCCGTGAAGGAGGCTTCCCGGGCAACCGTTCAGGGGCCTCGCAGGGTCAGGAAGACCTCCAGGGCGATCAGCAGGATGATGACCCATTCGAGCAGCTCGATCCGGCGGTTCGCCGCCTGGTCGGTCATCTTCTGGTAGATGCTCTCGACCGTTGCGAGCTTGCGGCTGATCCCGCTGTCCCACGCGGCGAGATGGAGGCGTTTCGCGGCGAGCCGATAGAGCCGGGCCAGATACTCCTCCCCCAGGAACTTGAGCGCATTGGTCACCCGCTCGAGCAGGATGGCACTGTCTACCTGCAGACCCGATACCCGGCGACGTTCCTCGGCGAGGAATGAGGGCGCGATCACCCGCCAGCCGGTGCGACGGGAGAGGAGCTGATAGGACTCCTCCACGATCTGGTCCACCTGATCATCGAGATACCGGAGCTCGAGCAGCTGCACGTTGGCAAACTCCAGCACCGCCCGAAGATCCTCGGGCTCCGGATCCAGAATGAGCGTCGAATCCCAATCGACGACGGTGACGTCGGTCGGGGTAAAGGAGAGTCGGGCTTCGGTCGCGTCCTTCACCTCGTCGGCCGAAAGCTCGCCGGTCTCGGCGCGGAGCACCTGCGCGATCCACCCGGCATGCTGCGCGCAGAAGGTCGCACCGTCGGGAAGCCCCTGCCCCTCCACGATCTGAAAGATCACGTAATCCTCGACCATCCCGGCGAGCGAGGGACGCTGAATCGCCGGGCCGAGGTCACCGATCAGCTTCCTAACCCGCTCGCGGGCATCGGCGAGCAAGGGGCCGTGGCCCCGGAGCGCGACGCTCAGGTCCAGGATTTCGGCCGGACGTTCCGGAAGAGGGAGCGTGTAACGCAACGAGATGGCGCCGAAGTCGTACAGCACGAACTCGACCGCCGGACCGAGGGCCAGCGGGTGAATCGAGCTGTCGCCGAGGTCCTGGGTGACGCGGAGCGGGGCGGGACGATACTCAAACGGGCCGGAGGGCCGCTCCCGGTGGCGCGGCACGGCCCGGCTCGCCGCGACCTGCTGGGCGGCGCGGTCGAGATCGATCGCGAACCCGACTTCGAAGACATAGAGGGGATGGCAGGCACCGCGGGTTACGAGGAACTCCGCCATCGAGGTGAGAGGTGAGAGGTGAGAGGTGAGAGGTGAGAGGTAGAAGTGAGAGATGCTACAGCTTGCCAGCTGCCAAGGCGCCGACGATGTCGGTTTGGGAGAGGACGCCAACCAGCTTGCCGTCCTGTTCCACGAACAGGCGCTTCACCTCGAGGTACAGCATGCGGCGGGCGACCTCGAGCACATCGGCGCCCGGCTCGATGGTCGCCGGGCGGCCGGTCATGATGTCCTCCACCTGAAGCTCGCTCAGGCGGCCGCCGCGGCCTTCGCGGGCCCGGCTCTCGGCGAGGGCATTGAGCACATCGGTCGAGGTGATCACCCCTACGAGACGCTCACGCTCATCCACCACCGGCAGACCCGAGATGTGCGCGTCGGCCAGCACCGTCACCGCCGAATCGACGGAATCCTGCGCGTTCACGGTCTTGAGGTTGGTCCGCATCAACTCGGCGACCTTCATGTCCCTTCCCGATCATGCTCCGCTGCCAACCTAGACGAATCTGCCGGGCGAACCAACCACCATCCCCGGATTAGGCGGACGACGCCGCCGGTCGCACCACGAGCACCGGCTTCGTCGCTCCCCGGATTACCTGGTCCGCCACGCTCCCCAACAGAAATCGCTTGAGCCCGCCGCGGCCGTGCGTCGTCAGGGCGATCAGGTCGAACCGCCTGGTTTCCAGCTGCTCGAGCAGGCCCGCCCCGGCGCTCGTGGCCGGCACGACCCGAGTGCTCACGCTGGCTCCGTGTTCGCGCAGCCGATCGGCGAGCCCGTCGAGGTTGCGCTGCGCGCCGGACCGATGCTGCTCCATGATGCCGGGATCGAGCACTGTGGGGTACGGCAGGGTCGGATTCACGATGCCGAGAATCGGTTCGACTACGTGGATCAAGGTTACGTGGCTGTCGGTGACGAGGCAGGCCAGCTTGCACACCGCGTCGAACACGGCCTCCGATTCCTTCGAAAGATCGATCGGCACCAGGATCGAGCGGAGGTCCCTCGGAGGAGCAGTCTCCCCGGTTCGGGGCCGGACCAGGAGCACCGGGATTTCCAGGTGGCGCACCAGGTAGTCGGCCACGCTCCCCAGCCAGAGCCGGCCCATGGCTCCGCGGCCATGGGTAGACATCACGACCAGATCCGCGTTGAGCCGGGCTACTTCTTCGCCGATCGCAGGGCCCCCTGGTCCCTCGATCTCCCGGAAGTCCACCGGGGTGGTACCCTCTTCGATCAACTCTCCCGTGGTCACTGCGAGGTATTCCTGCTCTTTCTGCCGGGCTTCCTCATCGAACGTCGGAGGAGGAAAGGAATCTCCCATTCCGACCAGCGCCGGGGCGGGCTCGTGGGCCGTCACGAGGTGCAACCGAGCCTTCGCGCTGCGCGCCAGCCGCACGGCGAACGGCAACGCCGCCTCGGCAAAGCGCGACCCATCGAGCGGGACCAGAATGTCCTGGAAACTCATGGCGCACCTCCTTTGGACGTCGACATGCCCAGCACGCGGTAGAGCAGACAGGTCCCGAGCAGTCCGGTCCCTAAGGGGATCAGGCCGATCAGGGTGAGGTATCGGAGCGGAGGGTCCAGCGCCCCGTAGAGACCCAGGATGAGGATTCCGAGCACGACGCGGATGAGCCGATCAAGGAGGCCAACATCGTGAGACACGTCCCGCTCCGGCGAGGCACTACTCAACATAAGAGACCGGGCGCTGAAGCCACGGTGAAGCCAACGTGAAAAGAGCTTGCGGCGGCTATCCCTTGATGACCCCGACCGGCCGGAGCCGGGCCACTTTGCGGGCGAGTCCAGCCTCCTGGACCACTTCGACCACCCGCTCCACGTCCTTGTACGCCGACGGGGCTTCTTCGGCGAGCCCGACGTTCGAGGGACTCCGAACCACGATCCCCATCGCCTCGAGCTCGCGCCGGAGCTGCGCCCCGGAGACGGCGCGCTTGGCGGCGCCCCGGCTCATCTGCCGCCCGGCCCCGTGGCAGCAGCTTCCGAAGCTCCGGGACGCCGACTGATCGCTGCCGGCCAGGACGAAGCTCGCGGTCCCCATGCTGCCCGGGATGAAGACCGGCTGACCCGCGGCGCGATAGGCCGCCGGGGTTTCCTCCGCCGAGGGGCCGAAGGCGCGGGTCGCCCCCTTTCGGTGCACACAGAGGAGCTCGCCGTCGTAGCGTTCCAGCTTGGCGATGTTGTGGGCGACATCATAGATCAGCCGCAAGCCGGCCTGGGGACCCAGGACTCGGCGAAAGACCTCGCGCGCCGAATGAGTGATCGCCTGGCGGTTGGCCCAGGCGAAGTTGGCCGAGGCGGCCATGGCCGCGAGGTACCGTTTGCCCTCGGGTGACTCGAGCGGCGCGGAGGCGAGCTGGCGGTCCGGCAGCTGGATGCCGAGCCGGGGCATCGCCTGGTCCAGCTCGCGCACGAAGTCGGTGCAGACCTGGTGGCCTAACCCGCGGGAGCCGCAGTGGATCAGCACGGTGAGGCCGTCCCGCCCGACCCCGTAGGCCGCCGCCAGGTCGTCGTCGAACACCTGATCCACCACCTGCACTTCCACGAAATGGTTGCCGGAGCCGATCGTGCCGAGCTGGTCGCGGCCGCGGTCCTTGGCCCGGCGGGAGACCTGACCCGGGTCGGCTCCGGGCAAGCACCCCCCGGCCTCGGTCACCGTGAGATCGTCCTCGGTGGCGAGGCCCCGCGGGACCAGCGCGCGACAACCTTCCGCCAGCACCTGGTCCAGCTCATCATCATCCAGCCCATACCGGGGCGAACGGCCCGGCCCGGAGGGGATGCTCCGGGAGAGCTCGTGCACCAGCGGCTCGAGTTTGGCCCGGACTTGCGGCGCCGGCAACGAAGCCACCAGCAACCGAACCCCGCAGTTGATGTCGTAGCCCACCCCGCCGGGCGAGACCACCCCGTCCCTAACCCGCATCGCCGCGACCCCGCCGACGGGAAAGCCGTATCCTTCATGGGCATCCGGCATCGCACACACAAATCCGCTGACCCCAGGGAGCGTGGCGACGTTGACGAGCTGCTCGAGGGTGCGGTCGGTGCGGAGCTTGTCCCAGAGGTTGGCATCGGCAAAGACCCGGGCGGGCACCCGCATGCCGGCCCGGGCGCTCTGGGGGATCTCGTAGAGCCAGGGCTCGAGCTGGACGGCTCGGCGGCTCGGCGGCTCGACGCTCGGCGGGTGGGTCATATGTCGAGGGTGACCCGGGCGGTCACCCCGTCAGGTCCCTCGGTGACCTGGGCGCGGTCGAGGGTGGCCGCCTTGACCGGCACCGACCGCGTCGGCCAGGGGATCCCCCTAACCCGCGCCTGCAGCCGACCGCCCGAGCCGTCTCGCATTTCGAACTCAACACCCAGCCAGCCCTCCGCCTCGGCTCGGTAGATCAGCTCGTTGATCCACTCGACCAGGAGCGCGGCTCGATCCGGGGCTTCCACTGCGATCTCCCGCCAGCTGGGGTCGCTCGGGGGAGGCGCGCCGCCGGCGGCGAACTGGGCCAACGCCCGCCCGGCCTCGGCCGCGGCTTCAGGAAACGACGAGGCGCACACCAGGAGCCGCAGCTCGTCGGATTCCTCAAAGCGATGCTCGGCGGTCACTCCTCGGCTTCGTCGGGTTCGAGCTCGAACTCGGTGGTCAATCCCTGCAAATAGGCTATCTCGCGTAAGGCCGACTCGTCCAACTGGCGCAGCAGGTTCCCAATCAGCGTGAGGGCCGCCGTTTGCCCCTCGGTACTGAAGGTACGCTCGATCTGCTCTGAGAGCACCCGTACCAGGTGCTCCTTCCCGACGAGCTCGGCCTCGGTCTGCTTCTTGGGGGGCGGCATCATGGGCGGTTGGGCGGTTGGGCGGTGGGGCGGCTGGACGGCTCGGCTTTGCCATTCGGAACGAGGTACTGCCGAAACCAGGCGGAGGCCAGCGCAGCAACGGCTTCCAGCGCTCCCCGCTCCTCGAAGAGGTGAGTGGCGCCGGGGATGATCTCGAGCTGCTTTACGCCGGTGAGCTTCTGATAGGCCGACCGGTTCAGCTCGAGGACTTCGAAATCCCGCCCGCCCACAATGAGGAGGGTGGGAGCCTTGACTCTGGGCAGCCACTCCGCGGCGAGGTCGGGACGGCCCCCGCGAGATACCACCGCCCGAACGGGGTGCTCGCTGCGCGCCGCCGCAATGAGCGCGGCGGCCGCGCCGGTGCTCGCGCCGAAGAACCCTAACCCGCGCCCCGCTGCGTCAGGCCGGGCCGCCAGCCAGCGAGTGGCTGCCAGCAATCGGTGGGCCAGCAACGGGATGTCGAACACGTTGCGGCGGTCGCCTTCTTCTTCCTGGGTCAGGAGGTCGAACAACACCGTCGCCATCCCTCCCTCGACCAGGACATCGGCCACGAAGCGGTTGCGAGGACTCCGCCGGCTGCTCCCACTCCCGTGCGCGAAGACCACGATCCCCGGCGCCTCGGCCGGAAGGCTGAGATCCCCGGACAAGACGACATCCTCCGCTTGGATGGTGACCGGCTGAACCGGAATCGCGGCCACTCGGCTCATCGGGTTCCCCCCCCTTGGCCTCGCGGCCCGGTGCCGGTGGCCGCCGCGGCCTGGAGATACTGTCGCACTTCGTCGTCCGTGAGCTGGGAAAAGACCTCGTAGGCCTGGCTCACCGCGTAGAAGTCGGGCGGCCGGCTGGCGCAGACCAGCTCGTCCGCTTCTCGCTCGACGCGCCGGCCTCCTTCGTGCGAACAGACCGGCGCGGCGAACACGATCCGCCGCGCCCCGCCCTGGCGGAGGACCCGGATCCCGGCGACCGCGGTGGCCCCGGTCGCCAGCCCGTCATCCACGACGATCACCGTACGGCCGCTGATGGTGGGCGCGGACCGACCTTCGCGATAGGCCGCCTCCCGGCGCGCGACCTCACGCGATTCGTCGGCAACGGTGTCCTGGACGGCCCGCCGGGGAATCCCCAGTTCGGCGATCAGCGGCTCGTTGAGCCAGGTGATGCCCGAGGCAACCGCGCCCATGGCCAGTTCCGGATGCCCGGGCACGCCGACCTTGCGCACCACCAGCACGTCGAGGGGCGCGCCGAGCGCCTGGGCGATCTCCGCCGCGACCGCGATCCCCCCTCGGACCAGCCCGAGAACGATGGGCTGCTCGGGCCGGTATTTCTCGAGCAGGGTAGCCAGGTGGCGGCCGGCGTCGGCGCGGTCGCGGAAGATCATCAGACCCTTCCTTGCGCGACGGCGCGGGTTATGTCGGATGTCGTGATGATGCCGAGCAGCCGGTCGCCTTCACCCGTCACGATCAGGCGATGGACGTCGGCCTGGTCCATGCGCCGGGCGGCTTCCTCGACCGGCTCTTGCGGACCGATTGTCAGGAGCTTGCGGCTCATGACCTCCTCGACGATGTGCTCACCCATGAGGTCCCACTCCGGGCCGCCCAGGGTCGTGGTCCGCTCGACCAGATCGGCCCCAACATCGGCCCAGGTGTCCATAAAATACGCGCTCGGTGGATCTTCGCCTTCGATCGCTCCGGCCGGTTCTTCTTCATTCCAGCCGATCTCACCCGGCTCGTTGCCGGGGACGGGTGGGACGCTCGCCTGAAAGGAGGCGACGTCATCGAGCGTCACGACCCCGACAACCTTGCCGCGGCGCACCACCGGTGCCCCACCCACGTGCTTCGAAACCAGGAGCTCAACCAGGTCCCGGAGCGAGAGCTCCGGGCTCACCACCACCAGGCCGGTGGTCATCACGTCTTGGACGAAAGTCATGTTCATAGGCCTCCTCTCGGGGGGACGCCGCTGGTCGCTTCCTCAGGACAAGGTCGGCATCACCCCTTGAAGAAGGGGTGAACGGTTTCTGAGCCGTACTTCATCGCCCGGGACTCGGCGCTCGGCGCTCGGCACTCGGCACCCCGGCGACTGGACGGCTCGGCCGGGCGGCGATCCAGGATCCGGGTGGCCCGGGCGGTCACCCCAAACCGAAGACACAGCGCGAGAATCTCCTCGGGAGCCTGGCCGTCCAGCGGAATCTCGAGGCCGAGCGTGGTGCGGGTGTGCTGCGGCAGCGCCGCGCGAAGCCGGTTGAGCCCTGCCGGCGGAGGATCGAAGAGAAAGAGGCGAAGAACCTGATGCTCAGGGTCCATGCCTCGAAGGTCCGCTGGGCGAGCTGGCCAACCATAACCCGATCTACCCGAACCGGATCACTTCCGCGCAGCGCGTGGGTGCCGCGACGGGCGGACCAGGAGCACCGGTTTGCGCGCATTGCGGATCACCTTGTTCGCCACGCTGCCGAGGAGCAGGCGGCGGAGTCCGCCATACCCGTGGGTGGTCATGGCGACGAGATCGAACCGGCCGTGGTGGAGGTGCTCCAGCACGGTCGAAGCGGCGCGCGCCCCTGCGACCAGCCGGGTCGAGACCGCAAAGCCGCGCCGGCGGGCCGCGGCGGCCGCCCGGGTGAGCTGCTTCTTGGCCTGCTCCCAGCGGAGCTCGGTGAGGGCGGCGTCCTGGCTCATCGGATACGGCATGCTGGGCAGGGCCACCGCGTAGACCGGCACCACGACGTGGATCAGCATAACCCGCACTCCCTTGGTCCCTCGGGCGGCCGGGCCGCGGCGCCGGGCTCCTAATCCGGCCAGCTCCTCGAGGGCGGGGAGGACCGCGAGCGATTCGGCCGAAAGATCCACCGGCACCAGCACCCGCCGGCCCGGCACGCCTCGGGGGGTGGCAGCGGGTGCCGGCACCAGCAGGACCGGGATCTCGAGGTGGCGCACCACGTCATCAGCCACGCTCCCGAGCCCGAGCCGCCCGACCCCGCTGCGGCCATGGGTGGACATCACGACGAGCCCGGCCTTCACCGCGCCGGCAGTGCGCGCGATCACTCGGCCGGCGAAGCCGTCCTCATGGTGCACCATAACCCGCACGCCCTCCCGCTGCAGCCGGGCCGCGGTGCGGGCAAGGTAGGTCTCCTCCCGCCGCTCCAGCTCCTCGATCAGCAGCACGCTCGGCGGACCGAATTCCCCGAACGGCCCGATGCCCTGGGTGGGATCGTGCGCCAGCACGAGGTGCAAGGTGGCGCCGGAGGCCCGGGCCAGGCGGCTGGCCAGAGCCAGCGCTTTTTCTGCGAAGGGGGAACCATCCACTGGAACAAGAATGCTTCGCAGCATGAATCCTCGCTCTCTCAGAACGACAACAGCCAGAACCCAATCGCCCCGGCCACGGCTTGCGCCAACAGGGCCAGGCCGACGAGCAACCGATACCGCGAATTTCCCAGGGTCAGTGCCAGGACCCCCTTGAACACGCTGTTCACGATGACGCCGAGCGTAATGGCGCGAGCGGCGAGGTTGAGCAGCTCAGGGGCTTCGCCCAGCCGGTTCATGCCGAAGGTCAGGGCATCCATGTCGCTGATTCCTAACACGGCGGCGGACACGAGCACCCCGGGCTCACCGAACTGCCGGGTGATCAAGGTCAACAAGGTGAGCACGGCCTGGAACGCAATCACCATCTGAATCGCGGACCGAAGCTGGAGCGGGTTACGGGGCTCCGGCGGCTCGCTCTTGGGCTCCCCGCCTCTCAGCGATCGCCAGGCGATAAGGATAAGGACGGCGCCAGCCACAAAGATCGGCGCCAGGCCGAGCGCCGCCTGGGATACGAGCGTTGCATTGAGGATCAGGGTAACCGCCAGAATCCGGGGGATTAGGACGGTGCAGGCCGCGACCGTCCCGATCGCCAGCGGAACCGCATTGCCCGGTTCCTTGCGGCTCTGGCGCGAGAAGTTGAGCGTGACGACCGTCGATGAGATGAAACCGCCGAGGGCGCCGATGATCTGGTAGCCGTGAGCGGCGCCGACCGCCTTCCTGGCGATATAGCCGATGAAGTTGAGTCCCGAGAAGATCAGGACCACGATCCAGAGAGCCCGCGGCCGGAAGTCGAGCCATTCCGGACCAATGGGGCCGGGGGGCAACAGGGGCAGGATGACCAGCGCGAGCACCGCGAAGTACAGAGCGGCCCGCATCTCGCTCTGGCCGATCCGGCTCACGAACCCCCGGATCGTTTCTTTCTCGCCCAGAGCCAGCACGGTCACCGCTGCCAGCCCGCTGGCCAGCCGGAGGTGTCCTACCCCCGCGAGCAGGCCGATGCCTAACACGAGGATCGCGGCCGTTTCCGTCGTTCCGTCTATGGCGTCGGGAGAGCGGCGCGCCGCGAGGACGTAGGCAGCCACCACCAGGGCGCCGGCCGCGATGAGGAGCGCGGCCGCGACGGCGGACTCCGCCGAGTCGAGTAACCACCCCGCGATGCCGCTGATGGACCCGAGCAGGAAGAAGGTCCGCACCCCCGCGAACCGGGCCAGGGGGCCGGTCGCGTGGCCCGACCATTCTCGCTCGACCCCTACGGCCAAACCAGCCAGGGCGGCAACTGCCAGCCGGACGGCGAGGTCCAGTTCTTCCATTCCCTCGGCCCTCCCCTTTCCTCCCCGAGGATCAGATCGGGACCGTGAGAATCGCTACCGGCGCCTCCCTCAGCAAGTCTTGGCCGACATGACCCGATCCCATCTCCCCGGGCGGTCCACCCCGGCGCACCCCGATCGCAAGCAGGTCAAACCCCCGCTCCGCGAGCTCCGCCAGGATTTCACGCACGGGGCTACCGTGCCGAATCTGAAGCGAATCGGGACCGCCGAGCCCAGGATGATGGACGAGAGCTGCCAGGATTCTGGGCACACCGTCGGCAACGGGTCGCAACCCATCGTTCGAAACGCAGACTGATTCCGATTGAGCCTCCGCCAGCTCCGCGATGGCCGCCGCCGATTCCAGGATGCCCAGTCCGCGCTGGGTGCCGTCGAGCGCGATCAGCACTCGGCGCACATCCCGCACATTCGGCGGGATCATGAGGCAAGGCCCCATATGGCGCCGCACCACGAGGTCGGTCGTCCGGCCGGGGGCCAGAAAGGCACCCGATCGCTCGCGGCGTCCCAGCACCACGAGGTCCGCGTGAATCTCTCCCGCCCGGCGCACGATCTCGACACCGGGGATTCCGCGGGCCAAAGTTATCGGCCGGGTCCGAGGACCCCCTCGCTGCACCCACTCGCCGATTCCGGCATAAGCAGGCAACCCGGCCGTTTCCACGCCGAGGACCTCGAGCTTCGCCTGGCCTGCCCTGACCAGGGCCTCGGCCATCGCCACCGCATGCTCGCCGACCTCGGAACCATCCGTCGCCGCCAGAATTCGCGTAATTCGCTCCACCGCAGAGAAATAGGTGTTCCAGTCTGAAGGGGACGTGAAGCTGCCGTGAGGAAGTGGTAGAGCCCTTGTGTGCGCGCCATGTCCGCGGTCCGCGATGAGGCCCGGTTGGAACGCCTGGTGCGGGAGTTCCCCGCGCTCGTGGCCGAACACCGGATGGAGGCAATCCTCCAGCAGGTCGCCGATCTCGCGGCCGGGATCATCGGCGCCCGCTATGCCGCCATTGGCCTCCTCAATCCGGACCGCAAGACCCTTGAGAGCTTCACCGTATCGGGCCTGACCCTCGAACAGCGGAACGCGATCGGAACGCCGCCCCTCGGGAAAGGCATCCTCGGCCTCCTCATCCGAGAGGGACGCCCGATTCGGTTGGCCGATCTCTCGAAGCATCCTGCCTCGGTGGGATTCCCCGAGCATCACCCTCCCATGCAGTCGTTCCTCGGGGTGCCGATCTCGGCCTCTCAGGGAGTCATCGGCGAGCTCTACCTCACCGAGAAGATCGGGACGGACGAATTCAGCGCCGAAGATGAATACCTCGCCGTGCTGCTCGCGGTGGTGATCGGCTCCGCGGTCGAGAATGCCCGGCTCCATACCGAGCGGTCGCGCCTCCTGGAAGAGGTTCAGCAGCTCCACCGTTCCCGGGAGCGGTTCTTCGCGATGGTGAATCACGAGCTCCGGAATGCGCTGGCCGCCGTGTTAGGGTGGGCTGAGATCATGGTCCGGAAGAAGGACGCCGACAAGGTCCCCCGCGCGGCCTACGAGATCATCGACTCAGCCGAGCGGGCCGCCGGGCTGATCAGCGACCTCCTCGACTTGAGCCGGCTCGATGAGGAGCGGCTCAAACCGGTCTTCCGTCAAACCGAATGCACTGCCGTGCTGCGGGGGGCGGTCAAGCGGGTTACCCCCCAGGCCGAGGAGCGGGGGATCCGGATGGAAATCGAAGCACCGGCGGAGGGTAGCCTGTGCAATACCGACGCCCACCGGGTCGAGCAGATTCTGGTCAATCTGCTCCGCAATGCGATCCGCCATTCACCCCGGGAAAGCGTGGTCACCGCGCGGCTCGGTTCGGCGGATAGCTCGGTCGTCTTCGAGCTGGTCGATCAGGGCCTCGGCGTCCGCCCGGAGGATGCGGAACGGATTTTCGATATATATGTGACGACGACCGGGGAAGAGCACGCCAGCGTCGGCCTGGGACTGCCCCTTTCCCGGCGACTGGCCCGCCTGCTGGGCGGAGACCTGGTGGCGGTGCCTCAAGAGGGGGCCGGCCGGTTCGTCCTCAAGCTCCCCGCGGCCAGGGATGCGTGAAGATCTCTTCACACTATCTTAGACGCGGGTTCAGACAGCGGGTTTCAGTTTCCGATCCATGAAGATCCTGGTGGTTGAGGACGACCGGAAGGTCGCCGGGTTTATCGAGCAGGGGCTCCAGGAAGAAGGCTACGTCGTGGACGTCGCCGCGGACGGCGAGGAAGCGACGATGCTGGCCCATGTCTATGACTACGACGTCATCCTGCTCGACGTGATTCTCCCCAAGAAGAACGGCTTCCAGGTGGCCATGGAGCTGCGCCGGGGAGGGGCGCAAGACTCCGATCCTCATGCTCACGTCGCGGGATGCGGTCGAGGACGTGGTGCGGGGTCTCGACGCGGGCGCGGACGACTACCTGGCCAAGCCGTTCCGGTTCGAGGAGCTGCTCGCACGGGTTAGGGCCCTGGTCCGCCGCGGGGGAGCCGAACGGATGGAAGTGCTCCGGTTCGGCGACATCACCTTGGACCGGCTCCGCCACGTGGCGATGGTGGGCGACCGGAAGCTCGACCTCACCGCCAAGGAATTCCAGCTGCTGGAGTTCTTCCTGCTCCATTGCGAGGAAGTGGTGCGGCGGACCACGCTGCTCGAGAAGGTGTGGGACATGCACTTTGATCCCGAGAGCAACGTCGTGGATGTGCATGTCGGCAACCTCCGGCGCAAGCTCGCCCGCCTGACCACCGCCCAGCGAGTCGAGACGATCCGCGGGGTCGGCTTCTCCCTCCGCCACGCGGCGGGCTCTCCCGCGGGGACGCGAGAGAAGCAGAAACGATGACCAGACTGGCCGGCCGGATGGTGATCCGGCCGGCTGCCGCTGCCTCGGCGCTGCTCGCCGGCCTGGCGTTGCGGCTGTTCATTCCTAACCCGGGTGTCGCTCATCTCGCCTGGACGGCCGGGTTGTGGCTCACCCCCGCTACGGGAGTCCGGGGTTCAAGCCGTTCTAGGGACCAGAGGCCAGGGGCCAGGGGCCAGGGGCCAGGGAATTACCGAGATGATGGCAGTGTGATCGCGATCCTTCCCTGGCGCGTTAGCCGAGGTTCAGCTTGGCATTAGGCACGGAATGACCTGTCGGCCATGCCGCCTATAGAGCCGAAAGTCGGTATCGGTCGTGGCGAGCAGCGGCTCGGGTAGAATTTCCGTCATCCGCACCAGGCACGCATCGGCCAGGCTCATCCGGACATCGGCATACTTTGCCATCACGCGCAGAACCCGTTCCAGGTCCGCGCCAAGATCGAATCCGAGCCCCAATCCTTCCCGTCGCAGCAAGGCGCTGAGCGGACCCACACCGTCTTTGCCGAGCAGGTGAAAGGCCTCGGAGAGAACGGCATCGCAGGTCCGCCAGGGCAGCGGCAACAGCGGAAGCTGCTCGGCAGCCCATTCGTGATGGGCATCCCGGTGGCTCAGCAGTGCGACGAGAAATCCGGCGTCAACGAGGACGCTTTCGGCCATACCCCGTCGTGCGCAGGTAGTACTTGGTTCGCGCGCTGAGGTCCTCCGGCAGACCACCCACCGCACCGATCAAATCACCGAGGAGGTCCGAGGGGGGGACCCCCCGGCGGACCCGGCCCGTCGGCATCATTAACCGCTCCCGCACGACGTCGGACTTGGAGACCCGGCGGCGCCTGGATTCGGCTTCGAGCTCGGCGACCAGCGCTTCGGGGAGCCGGACGGTAAGTGTCTTCATTCCAGAGATGTAATACAAATGTGTCATCTATGCAATACACCCCGGCGACCCTCAAATCGTGACTCGGGGAAGACGTCTCCCGAGAAGGGCCGAGACCCTGGACCTGGCTCATGCATCCAAAGGGCATGTAGTTTGCTGTCTCCGGAGCCACCATGCGCCTGCTTCCTCGCCGACTCGGGCGAGCCGCCCTCCTCGCGCTCGCGTTCCTGGCCGCTGCCAGCGGCTGGGTGCTTCGGCCTGACCTGATTCGCGCGCTGCGGGGCCAGCCCACCGCCGACGATGCGCTGATCGCCAGTGTCCTTGCAGTGATCCGCGAGCACTACGCCGATTCGCTGGGCGAGCGCGACCTCCGGCTCCGGGCGGTGGAAGGCATTCTCCGGAGCCTCCCGGACAAGTACTCCTCGCTGCTTCGGGAGGGCGAGCTCAAGGGCTACACCGAGATCCTGGAGGGCACTTCCGGCGACGTCGGGATCCGGCTCCTGGAGGGCCCGCTCGGCCTCGTGGTCCAGGAAGTGGCTGCTGGCTCGCCCGCCGGGCTCCGGGGCATTCGCTCGGGAGACCGAATCCTGGCCATCGAGGACGCGCCCGCACTCGGCTGGTCCGCGCTCCGCGGGGAGCAGGCCTTGCGGGGTGAGCCGGGCTCGGCAATCCGGATCAAGCTCCGCCATCCGGGGGAGCCGGAGGCGGTGACCACGGTCGTGCGCCGGGCCCGGGCCCAGCGGCCGGCTCCGGTCACCCGCGTGTTAGGCCCGGGGATCGGCTACGTCCGGCTGGCGAGCCTGACCCGCGGCACTGCCGACGCGGTGACCTCGGCAGTCAACCGGATGGTCGCTCAGGGCGCTCGCGCCGTGGTGCTCGATCTTCGCAACAACCCTGGGGGTCTCCTCAGTGAAGCGACCGCCCTGCTCGACCGGTTCCTCGACCGCGGCGCCGTCATCGGGTCCGTGGAGGGCCGCGGCACGCCGAAAATCCAACGGATCGTCGCGACCAACGACCAACGCTGGCCCAAGCTGAAGGTCGTCGTCCTGGTGAACGCCGCCACGGCATCCGCGGCCGAGATCGTCGCTGCGGGACTCATGGAGAACGGGCGCGGCACGGTGATCGGCGAGCACACCTTCGGCAAGGGTCTGGTGCAGAGCACCGTGAAGCTCGACTCGGCGACCGCGGTCCGGATCAGCACCGCCCGCTGGATCACGCCGGGTGGCCGGGCCCTGAACGGCGGCCGGGGCGCGCGGGGAGGAGTCGAGCCCAACCTGGCGGTTCCGCCCTGGCGTCCTTCCGCGGGCGATTCGGCGCTGATTGCCGCGGTCGGGCGGCGGGCGGACGAGTTCCGCCGCGTCCTGGAGGCGGCTATCGCCCGCCGCGAGTGGGCCCCGAGCGTACCGAAGAACGATTCGACCCTAACCCGCTCCCCGGAGTTCAGGAGGCTGGCCCGGCGCCTTCGTGCCGCTGGATTCACCTTGACAGCGGACCAGCTGGTTCAGGGCGAAGCCTTGCTGCGGCAGGAATACGCGGTCCTGGTTGCGGCCCAGGGCACGCTGCGGATTGCCGCGCCGGAGCAGCCGGTCCTGCCGGATGCCCAGCTCCTCGCGGCGGTCAAGTGGCTGGCCGGGAGCAGGGAATCGGGAATGGGGAGTGGGGAGTGGGGCAAGAGCGCGTCGCGGACCGATGAGGCAGGCAGGTAACGGGTCCGACCTAGCCCGTTGAAGCCGATTCGCGAGCTCCCATTCCCCTTTCCCCACTCCCCATTCGCTGCTTAGCCCGATAGGCGTTCTCCACTGCCTCTAGCAGCGGTTCCGGCGAGAACCTGACCGGGTCAGTGCAGGGCAATCCGGTGTCTTGCGCCGCCGTCTCACACACTTCTTTCGCCATGGCATCGCTTAAGTCATACGTATTCATCGAGATCCCGATCACGCGGGTGGGATGGACTGCGCTCCCGATCGATTCGTACATCCTGATGTAGTCGGTAAGCGGGGGAATCCGCAGCCAGGGGCTCCCGCGGTATTCCCCGATGAACTCGCGTGACGCCTGGTGACAGAGGATCAGCGCATCGGCACAGCTCCCGTGGAGCAAGCCGAGCGTGACGCCCGAGTAGCCGGGATGATTGATGCTGCCCTGCCCTTCCACCAGCACGACGTCCGCGTTCTTGGCTCCTTCGAGAACGAGCGCTTCCGCGGCGCCCGCGATGAAGTCCGCGACCACCGCATCCACCGCAATCCCCCAGCCCTCGATGAAGATGCCGGTCTGGCCCGTCGCGGCGAACCGGGTACGTAACCCGCGGTCATTCAGTCCGCGCACCAACTGGAGCTGCGCCGTCATCTTGCCGACGTTGCAGTCGGTTCCCACGCTGAGCACGATGAGCGGATCGAGATGGCGAGCCATCCCCGCGGCCACCGGGAGGTGCGCCGGAGGACGACTTACGTCGCGGATCTCTCGTCCATTGGCACGGGCCCGTTCGCAGAGCAGCGGGCCCTTCGGCCTTGCCAGGGCTCCGGCCGAGCGACCTCCGCCGCTCTTGCTCTTGACAAATTCGAAAAAATGTAAACGTTTACATCCAGGCCGATTTTGGCCCCCGCAAGCCCATTTGATTACGGTCGCTTAACCTGCGCCTCTCTTGGGAGACTGCTCCACCCTCCGAAGACCGCCGCGCCTCATGGAATCGAGGTCGTGGTCACGATTAGAGAGGTTGCCCGAGCAGCCGGGGTGTCGGTAGCTACCGCCTCCCGCGCCCTCAACCAGAGCCCCCTGGTGACCGAGGCAACTCGGGCCCGAGTCCGAGACGCGGCCGACCGGCTGGCCTATTCGCCCCACGGCGCAGCCCGGAGTCTCATCACCAGCCGGACCCACACGATCGGGGTCCTGCTTCCCGATCTCTACGGGGAGTTCTTCTCCGAGGTCATCCGAGGAATCGATCAGACGGCGCATGCCGCGGGCTTTCATTGCCTGGTCGCGAGCGCGAGACACCGCGGGCCGCTGTTGGAGACCGCCCTTCGCTCGATGCGGGGCCGGGTGGACGGTCTGCTCCTCATGTGCCCCGAGTTCACCCGAGAGCTGTCGGGTCGCACCTTGCCCGCGGGATTCCCGGTGGTGCTGCTCAACTGTCCGCCCTCCGAAGCTGATTGCGATAGCATGGCCGTGGCCAATTTCGATGGCGCTTACGCGGTCGTGCGCCACCTGATCGACCTGGGCCACCGGCGGATTGCGATCATTCGGGGGGCCGATGGCAACTTCGACGCGGTCGAGCGGCTGCGTGGCTATCGGGCGGCGCTCCGCGAGCGGGGGCTTGGTGAGTCCGCAGCGCTCGAAGCCCCGGGCGATTTCACCGAGGAATCGGGATATTCGGCGATCGCCAGCCTACTGAGGTTGAGCGTTCCGCCAACCGCGATCTTTGCCGCGAATGACTCCATGGCTATCGGAGCACTGAGCGCGCTCCGTGACGCTGGCCAGCGGGTTCCCGAGGACGTGGCCATCGCAGGCTTCGACGACATTCCGATGGCGCGGTACCTGGACCCTCCCTTGACTTCCGTGCACGTGGACACCGCCGCGCTGGGCGCCCGAGCCGCCACCGGGCTGCTCGACATGCTCAATGAAGAAGTTGCCCGCGAGCCGGTCCACGAGGTTCTGCCTGTAACGCTGGTTGTTCGGCGCTCCTCCGGCGCCGGGCCTGCCCGAGCTCATCACCTCCAGAGGGAGTCGGCATCATGATGACGCAACTGTTTCGGCGAGCCGCAAGGTCCCTTGCGCTCCTGGGGACCTACCTGCTCTGGGTCGGGGAGTCTCCCGCCCAGACTACCACGGGCACCATTCGAGGCACTGTTACCTCGGGGGGAACGGCGGTCTCCAGTGCCGAGATCCTGGTGAAGAACATCGCGACCGGGGTCCAGCGCTCGGCCTCGAGCCGGACTGACGGCACCTATGTCCTTCCCGGCCTGACCCCTGCCGCCTACGATCTCACGGTGCGCCGGATCGGGAGTGAGCCCCAAACCCGCCGGGTCGTGGTGCAGATCGGGGCGACCCAGATTCAGGACTTCGAGCTCACCGAACGGGCGGTGCAACTCCAGGAGGTCGTGGTCAGTGCCGCTCCAACGGTCGAGACGCGTACCTCAGAAGTAGCGACCAACATCACGCCTGAGAAGATCCAGAAACTGCCGACGCCTAGCCGCAACTTCCTCGATCTTGCCGCCTTGACGCCCGGCGTGACCGTGACCGAGGATCGGCTCGACGGGCAATTCCGGGTCTTTCAGGCAGGCGGTCAGAGCCCTAATGCCGTCAACGTCTTCGTGGACGGCACCAGCCTCAAGAACGATCTCACTGCTGGCGGCGTGGTTGGACAGGATGCCAGTCGGGGCAGTCCATTCCCCCGCAATGCGATTCAGGAGTACCGGATGATCAGCCAGAACTTCAAGGCCGAATACCAGAAGGCCTCGAGCGCCATCATCACCGCGACGACGAAGAGCGGCGGCAATGAATGGCACGGGAACGCAACGTTCGGCTACCAGAACAAGGACCTGGTGGCACTCGATCACTTCCAGGATTCGATCAAGCAGGCCAATCCCAGCACATTCACCAAACCGGACTACAATCGCTCACTGCTGGCGGCCAGCGTGGGTGGCCCCCTCATCAAGGACAAGCTGCACATCTTCGGCTCCTACGAAGGCAACTACCAGAACCGCAACAGCCTGGTGAGCTTCCCCACCCTTCCGACGGGCTTTCCGGCTCTCGATACCGTCAACTTGAGTCAGTACGCCGGAAGTTTCGGATCGCCCTTCCGGGAAACCCTCCTCTTCGGCAAGCTGAGCTACGCCGCTTCCGCGACGTCCACGGTCGAGGTCAGCTTCAGCAACCGCCATGAGACCGACATGCGGGACTTCGGCGGGAACCGCGCCTTTCAAGCCGCCGTCAACTTTCGGCAGGACATCAGTATCGCGCAGGCTCGCCACACCCTGGCGCGCGGCGAGTGGCTGAACGAGGCCAAGGTGGACTACTCCCGATTCCGCCGACACCCATCCCCGGCGTTTCCCGGGATGGCGGCTCGGACCTTTTTCGTGCCGGGCGGCGAGGTGAACATCGGGAGCAATCTGAGCATCCAGGACTTCATCCAGCGCCGGATCGGCCTGCGCGACGACGTTACCTGGTCGGGCTTTCGCTGGGCAGGTGAACACGTCTTCAAGGCGGGAGTCAGCGTGGATTTCGTGAAGTACGATATCCTCAAGGCCAATGACGACACCCCGCGGTTCTTCTACAACAGCGTGCAGGACAGGAAGACCTACAACTACGAGTCGCCGTTCCAACTGGTCTTTGGCTCCGGCGATCCCAACCTGGACGCAAACAACACGCAGGTGGGCCTCTACCTCCAGGACGACTGGACCCCCACGCCGCGCCTCACCCTCAATGTGGGCATCCGGTGGGACTTCGAGTCCCGCATGCTGAACTATGACTACGTCACCCCGCAAGTCGTGGTGGATACCCTAACCCGCTACAACAGCCAGCTGGCGACCCCGCTGGACCTGAGCCGCTACATCAGCACCGGCACCGAACGGAAGCCCTATTACAAGGCCTTCCAGCCTCGGGTCGGACTGTCCTACGCGCTGGATGGGGAGAATCGGACCACCGTGTTCGGCGGGTTCGGGATCTACTACGACCGGGCCCTGTTCGACCTCTTTGCGGTCGACGAGAAGCTCAAGCTCAGCCGTCCGACCTTCACGGTGCGGTTCGCGCCCCGGGGCCAGGCGCCCGGTGCCAACGAGGTTGCCTGGAACGATGCGTTTCTCACCGCCTCTAAGGAGGTCCTGGACGCACTGGTTCGCTCGCAGGGCCGCCCCGAAGCCTGGCTGATCGACAACCAGACCAAGCCGCCGAAGTCCTATCAGTGGAACGCCGGGATTCGTCGCGTGCTCGGGGATTTTGTGGCTTCAGTTACCTATGCCGGCGTTCGCGGGGTGGACCAGATCACCCTCAACTGGGCCAACATCAGCCTGAATGCGGAGGGCCGTTGCTGTGACGGCTTCGGATTCCTGGAACAGCACGGGTTCTCCAACTTCATCTACTCCGCGAACGACAAGAAGACCTGGTACGACGCAGTATTCCTCCAGGTTGACCGGCCCTACCGCCGCGTCAGCACCCGCCGCATCGGCTGGGGCGCGGGGCTGTCGGTGACCTATGCCGTGCGCTCGGTGCAGGGGGTGGACGGTTTGAATGATGACTTCGCGTTTCCCAACTCCAGCGGTATCCCCAAGCATCCCGCCAATGACGAGAAGCTTCGGATCGTGGGCAATTGGATCATGGACATTCCTTACCTCTACGGAATCCAGTTCTCCGGGCTGGTAACGCTGGGTGGGAAGTTCAAGCAGGACGTCGGTTGCCCGGGCCGGTTCTGCGGTGAGGGCACTGAGGCGAATGCCTACGAGCGCGGCGGATTCACCGTGCCCGGAACGTTCCCCTATCGGAACGTCGATCTCCGGCTGCGAAAGGATTTGCCGACGATCGCCGGCACGACGCTGGGTCTGTCCCTGGATGTCTTCAATGCGTTCAACCGAAGCAACTTCGGCTGCTTCCGTACCGGAAACCGCAACGACGCCGATTTTGGATTGCCCGCGTGCGTGGTAACCGACGGTCGCCGGATTCAACTCGGCGCCGAGTACAACTTCTGACGGTTGCCGGACCGTGGGGCGGCGATCTTCCTGCCGCCCCACGGTACGTTTCTCTAGGATGCTCCGGTTGCTCCGGTTCCGGTCCGGTGATGGCACGCGGGCGGCGCTGACCGCTCTGGCGAGCGGCCTCTGGTTCGCCTGTGGCACCCCCGGGACCCCGCCCAACGGGAGACCAAGTCAGGTCCGCATCGAGGCACTCCTCGATACCGTCAGCCAGCGTACCTTCGCCTTCTTCTGGGAGCGCACCGACCCGCAAACGGGGCTGACTCCGGACCGCTGGCCCACCCGGTCGTTCTCCAGTATCGCAGCTGTCGGTTTCGCGCTGACCGCCTATCCGGTGGGAGTCGAGGCGGGTTATGTGACCCGGGCCGCCGCGGCGGAGCGCGTGCAGCGGACGCTGCAATTCTTCCTCGCGCTCCCGCAGGGCGAAGCCCCGTCGGGCACCGGGGGGTATCGCGGCTTCTTCTATCATTTCCTGGATCAGACCACCGGGCTCCGCTACCAGAACGTGGAGCTCTCGACGATCGATACCGCCTTGCTCCTGGCGGGCGTCCTCTTCTGCCGGGAATACTTCGATGGGAGCGACGGCCTGGAGCCCGTGATTCGGGCCTACGCCGACTCGTTGTACCGGCGAGTGGAGTGGACCTGGATCCAGCCTCGTCCGCCGCTCGTCGCCATGGGATGGACTCCCGAAAGCGGATTCCACCAGCTCGACTGGCGAGGATACAACGAGGCGATGCTGCTGTATGTGCTCGCGCTCGGCTCGCCCACTCATCGGATCGCGGTTGAGGCCTGGCCCGCCTGGACGGCAACCTATCAGTGGGGAAGCTTCTACGGCCAGGACCACGTGGGCTTCGCGCCCCTCTTCGGACACCACTATTCCCATGTATGGATCGATTTCCGCGGTATCACCGACGACTACATGCAAGAGCGGGGAATCGATTACGCCGAGAACTCGCGGCGCGCAACCTACGCCCAGCGCAGCTACGCCATGGCGAACCCCAACGGGTGGCTAGGGTACGGGGCCAATGCATGGGGACTTTCCGCCTCGGACGGTCCGGGGGACCTCACCCATCCGGTGAATGGGCAGTCGCGGCGTTTCTTTACCTACGCCGCTCGAGGGGCCGACTTCACCGAAGTTCGCGACGATGGGACGGTGGCCCCGACCGCCGCTGCGGGCTCGCTCCCCTTTGCGCCCGAGATCGTGGGACCGGCCCTGGCCACCATGCGGGACCTCTATGGGGATGGCCTCTTCGGGCAGTATGGCTTTCTCGACGCCTTCAACCCGACGTGGAGATGGAGCGATCCGGGTCCGCAGATGGGCCGGGTCCTTGCCGGGAAGGGCTGGTTCGACACCGACTACCTCGGCATCGATCAGGGACCCATTCTCGCGATGATCGCTAACTACCGCTCCGAACTGGTTTGGAGGTACATGCGCAAGAGTCCTTATGTCATCCAGGGCCTTCGACGAGCCGGCTTTCAAGGAGGATGGCTGGACCAAGCGCCATGACCCGAGCGGGCTTGGCTGCGATGGCCACTATGGCCGTGCTCGCCGGCAGCGCCTGTAGGCGCCCAGAGCCCGGCGAGTTGCGCTTCTGGGCTTTCGGCCGAGAGGGCGAAGTGGTGCAGGAATTGGTTCGGGGATTCGAGCGCGAGCACCCGGGAGTCCGGGTCAGGGTGCAGCAGATCCCCTGGACCGCAGCGCACGAGAAGCTCCTTACCGCAATCGTAGGCCGGGCCACCCCGGACCTGGCCCAGATGGGCAACACCTGGATTCCGGAGATGGTGGCGCTTCGAGCCCTGGCGCCTATTGAGGCGCGATTGGCCGACAGCAGCTACTTCGCCGGGATTCTCGCCACCAACATCATCAACGATACCCTCTATGGACTCCCGTGGTATGTGGACACCCGGGTGCTCTTCTACCGGAAGGATATTCTGCAGCGGGCCGGATACGACAGCATCCCGGAGACCTGGACCGGTTGGCGCGAGGCTATGCTGGCCATCAAGCGTACGGTTCAGCCCGGTCAGTATCCCATCTTCCTGCCCACCAATGAATGGCCTCCCCAGGCGATCCTCGGACTCCAGGCCGGCTCGCCTCTGATCACGGAGGCGGGTTACGGCGCGTTCCTGGACCCCGAGTTCAACCGAGCGTTCCGTTTCCTGCTCTCGCTATATCGGGATGGGCTTGCCGCTCCGATCAGCAACAACGCGATCGGGAATCTCTATCAGGAGTTCGCACGCGGGACGTTCGCAATGTACATCAGCGGCCCGTGGAATCTGGGTGAATTCCGACGCCGGCTCCCCCCCGAACTCCGGCGCGCCTGGGGAACGGCTCCGCTCCCGGGCCCAGCCGGGCCTGCATCGAGAGTATCTCTCGCCGGGGGATCGAGTCTCGTCATCTTTCGCGCCTCTCGGCAGCGCGAGCTCGCGGGCGAACTCATCGAGTACCTCGCCCAGCCGGAGCAGCAGGCCCGCTTCTACCGGCTGACCGGCGATCTCCCGGCTCACCGGGAGGCTTGGCAGGACTCGGTCCTGGCGGCCGATCCAGAGGCCGAGGCATTCCGAGTTCAACTTGCTCGGGTCGTCCCCACCCCGATGGTGCCGGAGTGGGAACAAGTAACTACCAAGCTGATGGACCGAACCGAGGCTGCGGTGCGCGGCCGGATGACCGCCGAGCAGGCTCTGGCCGCGCTGAATGCCGACGTAAACCGGCTGCTCGAGCGGCGCCGTTTCTTGCTGACTCGCGACTCTGCTCGTCGGTCCGGAGCCGGCTCGCCATGACCACCACGGAGGCTCGAGCCGAGGCCCGGGCCGGGTGGGGATTTCTCACTCCGGCCCTGCTGTTGATCGGGGTGTTCTTTGCGGTACCGGTCACCGCGGCGTTTCTCCTTTCATTTACCGATTTCGACCTCTACTCCATCGGCGATCTTGGCAGCACCCGCTTCATCGGCCTCAAGAATTACCACGACCTGCTGACCAATCCGCTCTTCTGGACCGCTCTCAAGAACACCACGTATTTCGTGGTGGTGGGAGGACCGCTCTCGGCGGCCGTTTCGCTTACCGCTGCGGTCCTGATCAACTCGAAGCTGGTCCGCCTCAAGCCGCTTTTCCGAAGCGCGTTCTTCGCTCCCTGGGTGACCACGCTGGTGGCCGTCGCGATCCTGTGGCGCTACATCTACCACCCCCGTTACGGCTTGCTCAACGCTGCGCTGGGCCAGATCGGCATCGGACCGATCGATTGGTTGGGGGACCCCCAATGGGCGATGCCCGCGATCATCCTCCTCTCGGTGTGGAAGAACTTCGGCTACAACATGCTGGTCTTCCTGGCGGGACTGCAGGCGATCCCCGAGGAGCTCTACGAAGCGGCAGCGGTTGACGGCGCGGGTGCCTGGCACCGGTTTCGCCACATCACCATCCCGATGTTGGGACCCACCTTCGTATTCGTGGGCGTGGTCACGATGATCGCCTCATTCCAGATCTTCACCGAACCGTACGTGATGACTCAGGGCGGGCCGCTCAAAGCCACGGAAACCCTGGTCCTCTTCATGTACGAGGAGGGGTTCCGCTGGTGGCGTCTCGGTCCGGCCGCAGCAATCGCCGTCATCCTCTTCCTGATCACGCTAGCCGGCACGTTGCTTCAGCTCCGGCTGCGCCGGGACAGCGAGGTCCTCAGGTGAGCCGGTACTGGCGGGCACTCGGACTCCACCTGCTGCTAGGGGCCGGGGCGGTCCTGGCGGCGGCGCCGCTCCTCTGGATGGTGTCGGCCTCGTTGATGGGAACTGGTGAGGCCAATCGATCTCCGCCTCCCCTGCTTCCGCAGCGAGTGACATTGGAGAACTACCGGGCGCTGTTCACCAGCCTGAGCGTGGGCCGCTATTTGCTCAACAGCCTGGCCATCGCGTTGGGGGGAACGTTGCTCGCCGTGTTCATCACCAGCGCGGCCGGGTACGCCTTCGCCAAGCTCCGGTTCCGGGGGCGGCAGCGGCTGTTTCGCGGGCTGATCGCTGCCATGGTAATTCCGGGACAGGTTGCCATGCTCCCGATGTTCATCATCCTCCGGGAAATGGGGCTGGTCAATACGCTCCTCGGAGCCATGATCCCCGTCCTCGCTCCCATCTACGGAATCTTCCTGGTGCGGCAGTACGCGCTCTCGATCCCGGACGACCTGCTCGACGCCGCCCGGCTGGACGGCGCGAGCGAACTCCGGATCTTCCGGGTGGTGGTGCTGCCGGCCCTGCGGCCGGTGCTCGCCACGCTCGGAGTGTTCACCTTCCTGAGCGCCTGGAACGACTTCATGTGGCCGCTCATCGTGCTGAGTGACGAGGCGCAGTACACCCTGCCGGTGGCGCTGGCCAACCTGGGCGGGGAGCACGTCCAGGATGTCGAGCTCATGATGAGCGGCGCGGTGGTGACCATCCTGCCGGTGTTTCTCGCCTTCCTCTTTCTCCAACGCTATTACATCCAGGGGATTATGGCGGGGAGCGTCAAAGGGTGATCCTCCTCGCAGTTCTCGCGGCTCTCTCGGCCGCAATCCAAGGCCCGATGCCTACGACGGTGATCGACCGGTTCGACCGGCTCGAGGGCTGGACCCCGCACCCCGCCGAGGGAGTGGAGCTCACCATTCGGAGCGATCGCGGCCGGACCGGCCGCGCCATGCGGCTCGACTTCGGGTTCCGGAGCGGCGGGGGCTACGCCATCGCCCGCCGGGCCGTGGCGATCGATCTCCCGAACAACTACCGCTTCTCATTCTGGATCCGGGGAGCGGCACGCAACAATACGCTCGAGTTCAAGCTCATCGATTCCACCGGCGAGAATGTCTGGTGGTACACCGAGCGCGACCGGGCATTCAGCCCCAACTGGCAACAGGTCACGATCCGGAAGCGGCAAATTGCATTTGCCTGGGGCCCCCCGGGCGGAGGAACGCTCCGTCACGTCGCGGCGCTCGAAATCGTGATCACCGCCGGCACCGGCGGGGGCGCGGGAAGCGTCTGGGTAGATGATCTCGTTCTGACGCCGCTTCCCGAGACCGGGCCGAACCAGCTCACCCCGCGGGTTAGGGCATCGGCGAGCGAATCCGGCCATGGAGCGGAGTTGGTTGCCGACGGCGACACGGCCACGAGCTGGCGCGCGCCCGCCAGCTCCAGCGCGGCGATGCTCACCATAGACTTGCAAGCATCGCGCGAATTCGGCGGGCTCACGCT
>JBQTHV010000086.1:0-6410 GCA_052389555.1 Gemmatimonadales bacterium
CTGGGTTCGAACAGCCCGACCTCGTCGTCGGCGGGCGTGAACCAGGGAAATCGATCGCGAACCTGGACGGCCGAGAGCTCTTCAACCGGAAGCCGATGCTCGGCGGCGCTCCGGCGCACTCCGGTAACGAGACCACTGTCGGGCCGGCCGATCGTGAGACCGCCGGTTCGCCGGTAGAGCGATCCCGGCCTACCCGCCATTCGTTCGAGCTCGGCCCAACGTTCGTAGGCCCGCTGCACTAGGGGGACATAGAGCGGATCCTCGAAGTAGGCTTCCCGGATGATGCGGGTTTGGCCGTGCGAGGAGCCGAGGGTGTGCGGGGGATGGTACCGATCGAAGCCGATAACCCGACGGCCCCGGCGCGCCAGCTCCAGGGCGGTCAAACTGCCCATCGCGCCGAGGCCGACGATGCCGGCGTCGAATGGCATCAGCGCGTCTCGATACCTTCTAACACGCTGACTTTGAGCTTGACGCTCTGAGAGACTTTCCCAAAGGTGAACTTGATGCTGTGTTCTCCCAACCGCACCAGCATGCCCCCTCTCCCCCGTAGCTCTTCAGGAGATCCGAGGTCGGCGTGAGATTCCAGCTCACCCGATTGAAGGCCGGCGTTCCCGGGGCAGAGAGGTTGGTGACCGGGGAGCCGGATCGCGGATCGCGAGGGGGGCGCTATCGCGGAACCTTGAGTGCCGCCAACCGTCCCGCGGCGATTCGCGAAAGTACCGGCCAGACCTCAAAATCAGGCTCGGGAATTCGAAAGTCACGGACCGCGCGGTAGAGCTCGCCGGCGCGGTCCGGCGCGCCCCCTCTCGCCAGCGCATCCGCCTCGAGAATACCCAGGGAGCTGGTGGAGCGGCCGTGAAAGGTCTCGCGCCGGGCCGCGGCCAGATGGCCGGTCGCTTCCGCGGCACGGCCCCGCACCAGGGCGGCGGCGCCGTCCACCGTCTCGAGGGCGAGCACGAGGCTGCGGCGATTGCGATCGGCGTCCCGACGAACGATTGTCGCCCGAACCGAATGGATGAACGGTTCGTCGCCGAGCCAAGCGCCGAGAATGGCGAGCCGCTCGTACAGCCGGGCCAGGGCGGCGGCCGACAGGTCGGCGCGATCTACCCACCGCTTGGCTCGGCGCGCCAATTGGATGGCCAACCGGCCGTTCCCCGCTTCCCACTCGGCAATGGCCTGGAGAATGAGCGCGCGGGGTGCGTGCTGGCTCCCGGGGCTCAAGCTGATGATCTCTTCCATGACTTTCCGGCCCTCGACGACCTCGCCCAGCGCCAACAACGGGGCGTGACGCCGATAGAGCCAGGGAATCTGCCGTGACCTCGAGGAGGTCGAGTCAACGAAATCGCGATCGAGGGTGGCCAGGGCTCCGGCCCAATCGTGACGGACCACCGCGGTGAGGTAGCGTGCCTCTCGGTAGGTCCAGGGGGCCTCCGACTCATGGGCCCGGGTCGCCGCCAGTGCGGTCGCAGTATCTCCCACGCTGATCAGAGCGTACAGCCGGTTGTTCAGAGTGGGAACCAGCGCGCGAGCTCCGAGCTTCAAGGCGGTATCGGCGGCGGCCGCCGCAGCACCATGCTCTCCCAGCGCCCGGAGGGTCCAGGCCATTCCCTCGTAGGCCAGAACCTCCTCGGGATAGGCGGCGCGGAGCTGGAGATAATAGGTGAGCGCGCTATCCGGCCGGTCGGCAACCAGGTGTTGGTACCGGGCCCGCACTAGGAACTGTTCCCGAATGGGGGCCAGGCCAGCGAGCGCCTGGGCCCGCTCGAGATGGGCCTCGGCGTGACGCTGATGATCGGTGAACCAGAGCAGATCACCGACCAGGTAATGGGCCAGCGTAAAAAGACTGTCATGGACGAGCGCACCTTCTCCCAGAGTGATCGCAGTAGGGCGATCCCCCCGACTCAGCGCCAGGCGCGCGAGAGCGTATTGCTCGAGCGCTTCCAACGAGGAAGTGGTCACTGCTGGCAGCACCCGGGCGGAGGTGTCCCCGCGGAGCGTTCCGAGCCGGGCCCGCAAGGCCCGAGCCAGACGGCCAACCTCGCCGATCACCTCGCCGGGAGATTCGGGCCGCGCGCTCACCGTGAGGACCGGGGCATGGGAAGCCGGATTCATGACCTGAACCAGGAGTTGAACCCCGGATCCCAACGGCGCCACGATACCGGTGATCGCATAGTGCGCTCCTCTCCGCGCCGCCACATCCCCCGCCACTGTCCCGGTGAGCCGGGTCGCAGGGGGAAGTTTCATGAGCCGAAGGGCTTCCGCGATCTCGAATTCGTGGAGCATCCGAATACTCTGATCCCCGGCCAGTTCGGCCCGGAACGCTTCCCGCACCGCGAGAGCCAGCGCGGAATCGGAACCCTCGAAACTGCCGAGCAGGGCCAATCGCACCGGAGCCGGGCTCGGAGGTGAATGGAGTCGCGGCAGCGCGATCGCGGCACAGACCACCAGTAGCGCCGGGAGCAGCAGGAGCGCACGCCGCCGGCCGAGGGAGAGCGCCGGTTGTTTTGGGGCGGCCGCTGCGATGACCGGTGCCGAAGGATCGCGAAGCGGGGCGGGGGCAACTGCGAGGGAGTCCGCGTCATTGGCTGCTTGCTGGAACGACCTGGCCAGAGCCTCGATGGCGGGGTCAGGCGGAGCATTGAGCTCTTGATGAAGCAGCTCGGCGTGGACCCGGGCGTGACGAATGGCCGCGGCCCGATCGCCGGCCGTAGCCAGGCTCTCCATGAATCGAAGAGCGAGGCGGCTATCGAGCGGGTCCAGCCCGACGCACTGCCGCCACCAGCCGACCGCCGAGAGGGGATCCGCTCGCTTTGCCGCAGCATCGGCCAGTGACTCCAGAGCGGCGCCGACGGCGGATGATAAGGCGGCCCGCTTCTCCTCGACCCATCGCTCAAATCCGGGCGCTTCGGAAATGAAGAAGCCATCCAGGAAGGGAGCATAGCCAGCGACGGCGCCCTCCCAGTCTCCCCGCGACAGCGCCGCTTCCAGGTCCCCCACATCCGACCCAACGACCTCAGGGTTGATCCGGACCTCGTCAATCCCCGCAAGGATTGCGTCGTCGCCCAGCTCCTGCCGCAGCGCCCAGAGCATCTGGGAGAGCGAGTGGCGCCCCCGCTCCTGGTCCCGCTCCGGCCACAGCAGGGTGATGAGCTTGTCGCGGCTCACCGGCCGTTTGCCCGCGGTGGCGAGATAGATGAGGAGCGCAAGCCGGCGCCGCTGGGTGGCCCGGCCGCCGAGCGGACGGCCGTCGCGCTCCAGGGAGACGCCACCTAAGGTCCTGAGCCGGAACACGTTGCCTGTTGTTGAGGATGGCCGGAGAGGGAATTGACGAGCCGCTCCTATGATACCTGCCACTCATCGGGCCGGCAAGGACTCCGTTTCAACCGAAAGGGCTCAGCGAATGCCGCATTCTCTCTGGTTCACATTGCTTGTCGCCCTCGTCCCCGTGGGTAGTGCGACAGCCCAACCCACCAAGCCGAAGCTGTCCAGCGCAACGCCGTGTTGCGGGATTACAGCTATTGAAGCCCGTACCGGGATCGTCACCGCGCAGGAGGGGTCTACCGGCCACGTCTTCCAGTTCGAGATAAAGGATCGAGCGGTCCTCCGGGGGCTCAAGGTGGGCCAGAAGGTGTGGGCCGACTTTGCCGCCGGAAAAGTGAGATTGGATCCTGCGGAACCCGTGGGCGTAGCCATCCTGAGCCGTGGGGTCACCCCAGTGGACCGGGTCACCTCCGTGGACCCGGCGGAGCCCTGCTGCAATATCAGCGCAATCAACCTCACCACTCGCCTGATCACCGCCAGGATCACCGCCAACGGCCGGACCTTCCAGTTCGAGGTTCCCGACCAGGCACTGCTCGGCACCCTCAAGGTCGGCGACAAGGTCTGGGCCAGCGGCGCGAACCGAAAAGCGAGAGTCAACCCGGCGGAACCTGTTGGCTTCGCCATCGTCGGACCCCTGCCGGCGGGGATGCCGTAACCGCCCGCCGTAAAGGGACAGCTGTAACGAACACGGACCGGAGGCCACGCAGGTACAAGCGCAGCCCCCCACAACCCGGAGGAGGAATCGTCGCATGGCAATGAGAGACCGGCTGACGGCAGTCGCGCTGGCTTTGGCATTGAGCGTTCCGGCAGCCGCCCAACAACCCGCCGCGGCGCGGCCCGCCTTCAAGGGCGTCTGGGAGCCGGTGAGCTTCACCGAGGACATCGCTTTTCGCGAAGTCTTCTTCGTTACGGTCGACCGGGGATGGGTTGCCGGCGAAAAGGGCACCATCATCCACACCAAGGACGGCGGCGGCACCTGGACCGCGCAGATGGGCGGCGATCCCCAGGCCAGCGAAGAACCGGTCAAGCTGCTGCGTTTCCTCGACGAGACCCACGGCTGGGCGGTCAAAAGTGGCCGAATCCTGCGCACCGAAGACGGCGAATCCTGGGAGGACTTGGGCGCCGCACCCCAGTACATCCATGAGCTCGCGATGAGCTCCCCCTCGGAAGGCGTCGCGGCGGGATACCTCGGGATGGGCCGGAACCCGAGCACTCTCCTCAAGACGCGCGATGGCGGCAAGACCTGGAAGCCAGTGACCATGTGCAAGGCCAAGGCGATGCTCGGGGGCCTTAACCGCGAGCTCGGCTGCGAGGTCCTCCGGATTCAGTTCGTCACCCCGTCGGTTGGATACCTGGTGGCGCGGTACCAGTGCGCCGGAATGGGGTGCGAACCGCCGCCCATCCTGGGAAAGACCGAAGACGGGGGCGAGAGTTGGCGCTTCTTCGTCGGCCCGGGCGATCCCGACGTGGTGGGCGCGACGGATCTTTTCTTCATCGACGAGAACACAGGGATCGTCACGACAACGGACGGCAAGCTCTCCCGCACCACCGACGGCGGCCAGAGCTGGAAGGGCTTGCTCGCAAGTCCCTACAAATATGGCAGCCGCCTGATTTTCGCCGATCCCGAGGTCGGCTGGACGCTCGACAACAAGACGGACGGCAAGGTCAGCTACACCGTGGATAGTGGAGCCCACTGGAATTCGCGGGCCTTCCGCTTCCCCACAGAGCCCCGCGCCTGGACCTTCCCTCGCCGCGACCGGGCCTACGTCGTGGGCGAGCACGGCATGGTGTTCCGTTACCGGGTGGTGCCCGCAGCCGAGCCCACGAAGCCGGAAGTCCTTGTGACTATGGCGATGCCTGGGTTCGCCTCCCCGCTGGATGATCAGGCGGCGCAGGCTACCGCGGTTCTGACCGAGCTCTCTACTGCAGTCCAGCACGCGCCGGACTCGGTCGCGGCCTCCCCCCGGGGTGATGCCGCCGCAGCGGCCGTCGACAGCACGGCCGAACCGCCATCGGCTGAGGAAGTTGTGGCAGAGCAGTCCTCGACGTTCATCGCCGGGTGCTGCGGTAAGCCAGTCAACAAGCTCAACGTCGTCATTACCGCGATCGCCAAGAGTCTTCCCTCGTTCCTGGCCCAGTACAAGAACACCAACCTGCTCATCGCCGGGTTGCGGATGGTGACCGACTTGCCCGGCAAGTTCGGCGATCTGCGCGCCGCGCTGATGGCCTTCAAACACGCGGGCGACAAGGACGCCGCCGAAGCGGCGCTGGCGGCCATCGGAAGCGCCGCCCAAGCGTTCCATCAAACGACGAAGGTGGCGTTCCAGCAGGAGCTCCCTGCGATGGAGACCCAGAGCGATGCTGAGGGAACCGGTGCGAGCCAGGCACCGGCTGCGGTCGGGGTAGTAACGGATTCCGCCAAGTCAATCGCGGACTCGACGGCGGCAAGGTTCAAAAAGGAAGCCGAGGACAAGGCGAAGAAGGGAATGGGGGGATTGCTTAAGAAGAAGATCAGGATCCCGTAACGAGCCACATTGTCTCGGAAGCGCTAATCACCCAGTACCTCTCGGACCGGAGAACCACCATGACTTGCAAGTGCGCTTCGATCCCGTTCCTCGTCACCCTCGCCCTGATCCCAGGCCCCATTCATGCCCTGCAGATTCAAGGCAACGTGACGACCACCGCCGTCGCAGCTCTTCCCCTCGCGGCGCATCCCCAGGGCCAGCAGATGATGGCCCTGGCGGCCCAGAACACGGCTCTGCTCGACGTCAACTTCCAGTTCCTCAACCAGACCTACGAAAACGACGTGTACGTGAAGGAACCGATCACGGGCAAGAAAATCCGGACCTCCTGCGTCCAGTTCAAGGCATCGAGCGGGTTCCGGTTCAAGGTGGACCAGCCGTCCTACACCCTCACCAACCAGGGGCTCCGGGTGGAGCAGAACATCGCGAAGATCACCGCCGACGGCCTGACCGCCAAGTTCATGCTAGGCCCCTGCGTCTGGGTGAGCACCGGAGTCGGGGTGCGGCTCACCGACGTGAAGCTCGTGTATAAGGCCCGGCCAATGGTCTCCTTTCAGAACAACCTCT
>JBQTHV010000087.1:0-3622 GCA_052389555.1 Gemmatimonadales bacterium
GACCGCTCCGGTCGATGACCGAATCGTCTCCCGACTGCACCGCTTTCCGAATTAGCTCCCGGGCACCCGGCGCCAGGTAGTTATAGTCGGAATCGAACGAATCGGCAGTCATAACCCCCTCCTGGGAAGCGCCTCGCAATTGTACCACAACCTCCCGGTTCCGGGAGGCCTGCTCCTTCATCTCCCGGTCGCCGAGCTGCGCTCCGATCTGTTCGATCTCTCCCAAGAGACGGAGCGCCTCATCGAATTCTCCTCGGCTCACCCGAATCTCGGCCTGGCTGCCCAGGCTCGCCGCGACCCCCTGCGGCATGCCCATCTCCCGACAGAGCCGTTCCTGTTCCTCGAGAAGCAGCATCGCCTCGTCGAGCTGGTCCAGTTGCTGGTAAATCACGGCCCGCATGCCCAGCAACCCAGGTAACATGTCCCGGTTGCCGAGCGTCCGGGCGATCTGCTCGCTCTCCGCCAGCAACCCCAAGGCTTCGGAGAACTCGCCTCTTGCGTAGCAGATCGTCGCCTGATTGCTGAGGCTGGTCTGCAACCCGTCGCGATTGCCCAGCTCGCGGCAGATTCGCTCCTTCTCGCGATTGAGCCGCATCGCCCCGTCGAGGTCTCCGCGATCCTGAAGCACGCCGGCTTTAGCGCCAAGAATCGCCTGGAGGCCACGCTTGTTTCCCGTTTCCCGATAGCGCCGCTCTCCTTCCTCGAGGACCTCCAGTGCCTGGTCGAGGTTCCCTTCCTCGCGCAGAATCGAGGCACGGACCTCGAGCGCCTCCTGGGTCCCCTCGCTGTCGCCCAGCTCCCGGCAGACTCGGTATTTCTCTTCGACCAGCTTCAACGCATCGCGGCGATCCCCTCGCATCATCAGGATCAGTGCCTTCGACCCGAGAATACGCTGCAATCCCGCGCGATTCCCTCGAGCCCGGCAGATGCGCTCGGCTTCCTGGAAGAGCCGGAATGCCTCGTTCAGCTCGCCTCTCCCCATGAGCAGAGTCGCCTGTCCATGGAGACACTGCGGCAGTCGCCCGAGATCGCCGGTCTCGCGGCAATGATCTGCCAGGCCGGCCCAGATCAGGAAGGCCTGCTCGGGATGGCCGGAATCGCTCAGTAGCGAACCGACACTCCACGCATACTCGGGATCGTCACCCGGCGATCGTACCACAGGGGCGTAGGCGTCCACCATCCGCACGCCGGAAGACGCCTCCACCTCCGCCCATCGCTCGGCGACCTCGAAGGAGTTCTGGTGCCACGCCGCGCTGAAGAACTGCGGCTGCATGGCGAGCAGGGTCGCGAGGAGCTGCCATTCGCCCGCGCGCGAGAGCTGCCAGGGAAGCTCCTCGATCATCCGGGGCCCGATCTCCCCTGCCGCGAGGTAGCGCGCAATCCGCAAGTGGGCGTGCCGTTGCTCGTCTTCGGTTGGCAGATAGCGATCGCGCACTGCCTGGCGGAGATAATCGTGAAAGAAGCCAAGCAGCCCGGAGCGGCTCACCAGCGATGACTCGGCCGCCAGGGCGAGCGGCGACCATACCGCGGACGCGAGCGGCTCGTCGGGCGGGCCCAAGAGGTCCAGCAGCTCGGATTCGGCGAGCCCGCGCCGACTGGCCCAGAGGAGCGCCATGGATGCTCCCACCACACCGGGCTGCTCGGCTTCGTAGTCCTGCTCGTATCGCTCGAGGATCCGTTGATACAATGCAGGAAGGCTGTCCGCTTCGAGGTAGTGGGCTATCCGCCGATCGAGGCCCTGGTGGTCGCCCCAGACCCGGAGCTCTTCCAGCAGCGCGCGGAGGAACAGCGGGTTAGCCGCCTGTGGGGTCGCGGCGATCCGCTCGACCTGGGCAGGAACCAGCGTCTTGGCGTATTGGGCGAGGTATTCGACGATCAACCGGCGGCGTTCCGGAGCCTCGAGCGGCTCGATCGTGAGCGTGGGCCAGCCACGCTCGGTTAGGACCTCGAATGCCCGCCCGGGGAGAGTCGAGACCACCAGTCTGACATTCGGGGCAATTTCCCTCGGAAGCCAGACCAGCTCCGCGGCATCACGATCCTCCAGCTGATCCAGGCCATCGAGCGCGAGCACCACCGGTCCCTTGGCGGCGGCCAGATGCAGACCGTTGAGGAAGGCTTCCCGCAGTCCCTCCCTTCCCTTGGGCACCGGCTGTTCGATCCCCATTCGACGCACCAGCTCACCCAGGATCCGTCGCAGCATCGCGGTCCAGTCGGCGCTCGAAGGGGAAGCGCCGAGGAAATGGATCAGGGCGAAGGCTTGCGGGTTAGCCGATCGGTAGCGAAAGAACCAATTCGCGAGGAGCGCCGATTTGCCGGAGCCGGATTCTCCCAGGACGACGAGGGGCGGTCCGGTTCCCTCAGCATGCCGATCGAGTGCGTCGAAGTACCGCTGCCGGTGGATATAGACTCGCGCCCTGCTCTGGCCGAACGCTTCGTGATCCGCCGCTTCCGCATCCAGGGGGTCGAGGCGGGAGCCTTCGGGAAAGAGCCGATCGAGAACCGCGGTGAGATCTCGTACGATCTGCTCTCCCAGCGTCTTCGGATCGGGGTAATCCACCACCGGGAATCGACTCTCCCGAATTCGCTGCTTGAGTCGGGCGAGCTTCTGCCGGCCTTCCTCCGCGCGGCGAGCAGCTTCCCGTGGTCCCAGACGACGGATCTCCTCGGGGCTCGGCATTCCGCGGAAGAGGTCCCGCTGCTCCTCCGGCAATTGGTCGAGATAGGCCGGACTTCGGAAATAGAAAAACGCGTGCTCCGCCATTTCCGGGTTGTTGAGCACCCCGTGGAGGATCTCCAGCTCGGTGACCGAACGACCCCCCTGATTGGCGAGCCAGATCTCGCGCTCGAGGAGTGACGGATCGACCTGGTCGGGGATCCATCCGTAGCACTCGCCGAGCAGTCCGATGAAGTAGGGGCGGCAACGGTGGATTTCGGCGAGGCAGATCGGGAGGACCCTGCCTTCGGCTTTCTGCTCGTCGGTGACGCCCCAGCGGAGGTCCACTTCGCTCCACACCACGCCTCGCTTCTCGCAGAGATGCCGGATCCGGGGGAGGGCGCGCTTGACCAGCTCCTCGCGCTCCGCCTGCATGTCACGGAAGGTGGAGGAGAGGAAGACCCGCATGACCCGCGGCGGGGGTGAGAGTACTTCAGGCTTCATCCCTCATCATAGCTCCGCGTACCGAGTAAGCGGAGTCCCGGCTTCAGCGGTACACTAGGTATCTGATACTGCGGCAGGCGGATCGGTTTCGGCCAGGATCTGTTCTTCCAGCTTGTCGATCGCGCATCCGGGCACGTGCCCAGAGATCCGGGCGGGAGTCGCGACGCTCCGGGACCATCGGAAATCGTTCTCGAGCGCCTCGGGCGACAGCTAACAACTGGCAGCGGTCGGCCGTGTGGAAATCCCCCGAAACCACTCGTCCCCACGGATTTGAGGTGAAACCCAAGACCGTGCCTGACTCCAACACACTTCGAATCACCCGGGTTGAGGTCCGGGAGGATCAGTTGGTTTGCGTGCTGTCGGACGGGAGAACGCTGGCGGTGCCGATCTCGATCTCCCCTATCCTGCGGGACGCCCCGATCGAAGCCCGCTACAACTGGCGGCTGGCCGGAGGGGGAGAAGCGG
>JBQTHV010000088.1:0-29112 GCA_052389555.1 Gemmatimonadales bacterium
GTCCGGAACGAGGACGTGACGACCCACGTGACGCTCATGGGCGGCGGGTTCGGGCGGCGGATCAACCCGGACTTCACGGTGGAGGCGGCGCTGGTGGCCCAGCGGGCCTCTGGCGGGGCGCCGGTCCAGGTGGTGTGGACCCGGGCGGACGACCTGGGGCACGGCTTCTACCGGCCCTGCGCGATTCACCGGGTGGACGCCGTGTTAGGACCGGACGGAATGCCGCTCGCGTGGCGGCACCGGTTCATCACGCCGTCGATCAATTCGTACGGACAGGACGCGAGCAAGCCGCCGCGGGGTGGCTGGGGGGCGGACGAGTCGGACGGCTCGGCCAACATGCTCTACCGGATTCCCAACCGGGCGGTGGAGTATACCCTGCTCGAGTCGGGGGTACCGCGGGGGTGGTGGCGGGCAGTGCACACCACGCATAACACGTACGTGGTGGAGACCATGATCGACGAGCTGGCCGAGCGAGCGGGGAAGGACCCGCTGGAGTACCGGCTCGCGCTGATCGACCAGCTGCCGGCGGACGTGCCGGGGCGGGCGCGGGAGTTTCCGCAGGACCCGGCTCGACTGAAGGGCGTGTTACGGTTGGCGGCGGAGAAGGCCGGATGGCCGGGGACCAGGGGCCAGGGGCGAGCGATGGGCATGGCGTGCGGGTGGGATCACAACAGCTACGCTGCGGTGGTGGTGGAGGTGTCGACAGACGGACGGACGGACAGACGGACAGACGGACAGATTAGAGTGGAGCGGGTGGTGGTGGCGGCCGATTGCGGGCCGGTGCTCAATCCGACTGGGGCGCGGGCGCAGCTCGAGGGCGGGGTGATTCAGGCGTTGTCGTCGGTGCTGAAGGAGAAGATCACGATTCGGGGTGGGGCGGTGGAGCAGGGGAACTTCGACACCTATCCCATCCTTCGGATTAGCGAGGCGCCACCCAGGATCGAGACGTACTTCGTGGAGACGGATACGTCTCCGACCGGGTTAGGGGAGCCGGCGGTGCCGCCGACCGGGCCGGCCCTTGCGAACGCGATCTATCGGGCGACGGGCAAGCGGGTGCGGAGCCTGCCGGCCGGTTAGCCTTTGAGAATGAGCGTTCCTTCCAACCGTGGAGGCCCCGTGTCGCGCTTTCTTTCCCGAAGCACCTGCACGGCTATCCTGGCCCTGCTCGGCGCCACTGCGCCGCTGCTCGCCCAATCCGGCTCGATCCGTGGGATCGTCAGAGACTCGAGCGGCGGGCCGATCGCGGGCGCCGTGGTCACAGTGGACGGCACCGTCCTGCGGGCCCTCACCGGGGCGGAAGGCAGCTTCGTTTTGCGCGGGGTGCCGGCGGGGGCCCGGACGGTGCGGGCCCGGGCGATCGGCCATGTCGCGGTAAGCTCGGACGTCACGGTCCCTCCCGGGGACGTGGTGGAGCAGAACCTGGTGCTGGCGCAGTCGCCGGTGCAGCTCGCCCCGGTGGATCTGGTGGTGGGCTCCCGGGCGCGGCACACCGCGGCCACCGAACTCGCGGTGCCCGTCGACGTAATTCCCGCCGCGGTGATTACCCAACAGGGCACCACCGAGACGAGCCAGATCCTCCAGTCGGTCTCGCCCGCGGTCAACTTCCCCCGCCAGAGTGTCGCCGATGCCGACGACATCGTGCGGCCGTTCACCTTCCGGGGCCTCTCGCCGGACCAGGCCCTGGTGCTGGTGAACGGGCAGCGGCGCCATCGCACCGCGCTGGTTCACATCTTCGCGGCCGGGATGGCCGCGGGGTCGACCGGGGTGGACCTCAACGCCCTTCCTTCGGGCGCGATCGACCGGATCGAGATCCTGCGGGACGGCGCCTCGAGCCAGTACGGCTCGGATGCGATTGCCGGCGTGGTGAACCTGGTGCTTAAACAGGGTGAGTTCTCGCCTTATCTCACGGTGGATGCTGGCCGCTACGCCACGCGCGACTATCCCGACGACGGCAACACGGTCACCGGCAACCTGGGCGCCGGCTTCGCCCTGGGGCGAGGCTCGCTGGCGCTGTTCGGGGAGTACCGGTACCGGGAGCCCACCAACCGGGCGTGGCCCGAAGCCGCCGACCAGATCAACCCCGGGGACGCGGACGTGGTCGACGAGGACGGCAACCTCATCAGCAAGAACAATCCGGTGCCCCAGCCCAACCACCACTGGGGCGACGGCCTAGCCAAGGATCTCATCACCTTCGCGAACCTGCGCTACCCGCTCAATCAGTCGGGGAGCACCGAGCTGTATGGCTTCGGGGGCTGGAGCTACCGGATCGGAACCGGCAATGGGTTCCGGCGGCAGGGGATCTCGGAGCGGAACTGGCCGCAGATCTACCCGCAGGGCTACCTGCCGGAGTTCCGCCCCGACGTCTACGACTGGTCCGTGGCAATGGGGATCCGGAGCTCGGTAGCGGGATGGGGGGTGGACCTGGGCGGGAGCTTCGGCCGCAGCACGTTCCACTACAACCTGAACAACACCATGAACGTGTCGCTGGGCCCCTGCCTCGACACGCCCTGCGCACCGGGGCTCGACGGGGTTTTCGGCAACGCGGACGATCCCGGGATTCCCAACCAGACCAGCTTCGATGCCGGTACCCTGGCGGCCAACGAGCTCGATTTCACCCTCAACGCCTCCCGCCCCCTGGCGCTCGGCCTAACCCGCGATGCGACGCTGGCGGTCGGCGCCAGCTTCCGCCGGGAATACTACCGGATCACCGCGGGGGAGCCGGCCTCGTACATCAATGGGGGCCACCTGGACCGGAACGGGGAAATCGCGCCGCCGGGCTCCCAGGTGTTTGGTGGGTTCCGGCCGGCGAACGAGGTGAGCGAGTGGCGGAGCGCCTTCGGCGCCAACGCGGAGCTGGAGGCGCCGGTGAGCGAGCAGGTGCTGGTGAACGGAGCGGTGCGGTTCGAACACGTCCAGGGCGCGGGGTCCCAGCTCACCGGGAAAGCGGCGCTCCGGTTCCAGCCCCATGCCGACCTGGTGTTCCGGGCCGGCGCCTCGACCGGGTTCCGGGCCCCGTCGCTAGCCCAGGTCCACTACAACAGCACCCAGACCACCTTCATCCTGGATCCTAACACGGGACGGCAGACCCCGCTCGACTTCGGGATCTTCTCCACCGAGAGCGAGCCGGCCCAATTGCTGGGGGCGAGTTCGCTCGAGAACGAGCGCTCGATCAACTTGAGCGGGGGGCTGGTGTGGAGCCCGGGGGAGCGGTTCTCCCTCACCGCCGACGGCTACTTCGTGCGGATCGCCGACCGGATCATCCTTACCGATTTCCTGGCCGGCCCCGAAGTCGAAGCGATCCTGGCCAACGCGGGGTTCCCCTCGATCACCGGGGCGATCTACTTCACTAACGCGCTCACCACCCGGACCATCGGATTGGATGTGATCGGCGACTACGAGCTCCCGGTGGGCGAGGCCGGCACCCTGCGGTTTGCCTTGGGGGTGAACGTGGGGGCCAACAAGATACTGAAAGAGCAGCCGGTGCCGAAAGAGCTCGAGGGGATCGCGACTTCGCGGTTCGGCGTGCTTGCGCGACTCGCGCTAGAGCGGGAGCGGCCCCGCTGGCGGAGCACCCTCACCACCAGCTACACCCGGGGTGCCTGGCACGCCCTCGTGCGGGGCTCCGCCTACGGAAAATTCACCTCGGCACAGCTGGGCGCCTGCGAGACCTGCGGGCAGACCTATGACGAGCGAGTGCTGCTGGACGCGGAGGTGGGGCGGCGGTTCCCCTACGTGAACCTCTCGATCGGGGCGCGGAATCTGCTCGATAGCTATCCGGGCCGCGCGAGCCTCGACAACGGGTTCGGGATCTTTCCATGGCCGATGGCGTCGCCGTTCGGGTACAACGGGCGGTATCTGTACGTGCGGCTGGAGACGGCGTTCCGGCCCTGACCTCTAACTCCACAGCCGTCGCCTGCGGAACGCCAGGCGCCGGTACCGGCTCGCGCTCTTTTGGTTATTGCCCGCCGAGCGTAGGTTGCATAGTGGAGGCGGAACCGAACACGAGCGTCCGCCATGCCGGTTAGTGCCAGGTTATCAAAACTTTTGTACGATCGCCTGGGCGAACAACTCGCGGACGAGCTCGTGGATTGGTTTGATCAGGTGGATTTGACCTACCGGACCGAGCTGAAAGAGCTCAACGAGATGAACTTCACTCGCTTTGATGCCCGGCTCGAGCAGCGTCTGTCCCAGGTCGAAGCGAGACTCGACACGCAATTCAACAAGGGTCTCGCGGATGTCCGCGTCGAGGTTGCTGAAGCCAAGACCAGCCTGGTCTGGTGGATGTTCGGATTCTGGTCGGCAACTACCGTGGCCACAGTGGGTCTCGTCCTCGCTATTCTCAAGGCGTTTCCCTGAAGTAAGCGGCAACCGCGACAGCAAGCTCGCGCTTCCCATCTTCAAGGTCACAGATTGTGACCTTGAACGAAGCGCCTATCCCGTGCGCGCCTTTCGATGGGCCTTGTGATAGAGCACGTCGGGGTCGAGGTCCACCCCATTGGGCCAGACTACGGTGCCGGCCTCGGGATCGACCTGCACCTGCGCGAAGAACTCAGGGTCCTTGAGGGCGGTGAAGACGCCGCTCCGCCCGCGAATCATTGGGCCGAGATCGACCTCTCCCTGCGTGCCATCGGTGAACCTCAGAGAAAGCACGAACGGCCTGGGGACTACCACATCAGTGATTCGTGGGTATAGGGGCAGCATTTCCTTCTTCCGGTCAACCCTTCCGGTCATCCGCCCGAGACCGCCTCGAACTCGATGTTCCGGGCGTCGCTCACCCGTCCGATGCTTCGAGAATCTCGATCGAGACCAGCTCGCCCCGCTCATCGTAGTCCAGAATGACCCCGGGTTTGTCCTCGTCGCTCTCGGCAACGGTGACGCAGGTTTGAGCACCAGGCTCAGCGTGTCGGCTCGCTCGTCATAAAGCACTTTCATTCGTCAGCTCTCCAGTATTTGGAGACCTTACTGGTCCGCTACGCCGTCACGACCAGGGCAGCGTCCCGCCCGACTTCAGCGATAACGCGGACCAGGTACGTCTTGGGCGGATCTCCCATTACGACCCGGGATTGAAGGATGTCCCTGCCGGGCCGGCTTCGCCTCCTGGCCCGCTTTGCTCCCGTATCCGTCTTTCTGGTTATCACCTTCCGCCCGAAATGCTCACACTTGGGTCCTGGGACTCAGGGCCCCAACCATGCCTTCGATCATCGCCTTCTCTCGCGCAGTCTATGAAAAGCTCGACGACGAGGCCTAGCTCGACCGGCACATGGCTGAGCTTCGCGCTACGGTGATATCCGAGCTCGGAAAGCTCGCTGTGCGGCTCGCGAGCGCGCACCGTTAGTCCTCCCAGGACGCAGGGTCGGTTCGCTCGCGGCGAAGGCGCGGGCGGCCCGAATCAACGGCAGAAAGGGCGGAAGGCCTCGGAAGCGCGCGACGGTGAAGCGGTAGTCACCGGGACAGGTGCCAGCGCGCCCCGATCCCTCGGCCGACACAGGCGACCAGACCTTCCTTCCGCAATTCATCCAGCACCCGGCGGAGCCGGGTGGGCTTCACTTCCGGGAACCGCCGGACCAGATCCGCGAATGCAAACTCGCCACTTAACCCGGTCAGCACGGTTTCCCTGATCTGCTGGTCGAGGCCCGGCCCCCTCGGATAGGCATCATAACCCGCGAGCGTCTCCCGGATCAGGCTGAGCTGAGCCGACTCGGCTTCTCCCTGCGCGGCGCAGGCCGCGCAGAAACGCTCGGCCCAGAGATTGGCGAGCTTGCGGTTCCCGGCGAAGACGATCGGTAACTTGGGATGCATCGCGGTGAGCTCGGCCAGTACCCGGGCAAGATGGGCCGGCGGCCAACGGCCCCGGAGCTTCTTCTCATCGAGAAAGTCCGCATACTGCGCCTCGACCACCACCGCGGCCCGCTGGTGACTCGCGAGATCGGCAAACTGGTGATGCAAGGCCTGAATCGCGCCGAGCTCGGCCAGGAAGTTGTCGTAGGACTTGCGCTCGATGACTGCGGTCGTAGTGTTGCCATCGAGCAAGGCGTAATCGCCGGCGCGGAGTTTCTTCCGCTCGACCGCGGCACCGGGAAACCGCCAGGGGTAGCGCTCCGCCGAGTCGATCGCGATTCGGAGCGGCTCGAGGTCCGTCGTCGGGCCGGGCCGGAGCTCGACCCGGGTCCGGGACCGATGGGAGCGGATGCCCGATTCAGTGCGGAAGAAGATCTGCTCGTAGGTCCCGTCGCGGCCCAGGTAGGGCTTGGCGACGGTAAGAAGCTCGCAGCGCTTGCGGGAAGGCCGGTCGAGCAGGACGGCGAGCTTGCGGCCGATGCGGGTTAGGTTCGCGATCGGCACCCGCTCGACCGGCTCCAGCGGCTCGTCGGGCTCGAGCGCCCGTTCGCGGAGACAGAAGATCTGCTGGCCCGGCCCCGGCCAGGCGGACTGGGCCCGCACCGCGAGCAGCAGCCGCCCAGCCTGCTCGATCGAGATGCGGAACGGAAAGCGGCGGCTACGAGTGCGCTCGACGACCCAGATCGCCTGAGCCATGACAGAATGGGGCCGATTATCCGCGCCGCTCGAGACCGGCGATCCGGTCGAAACCGGTATGGAAGCTCATGACCGTATCGATCTCTCGCCGGCGCATCACAGCGGCGTGAACCGCGTCCCGAGCCGAGAGGCCACGCATTCCCAGCATCAGCGCTTTCGCCTGCTCCACATCCTGGTGTTCGATGGGGAAGACCTCGTCCGCGACACCAAGCAGGGCATCGAAGGCCGCCTGGATCGCGTCGGGGCGCCGGATTGCGTGGTAGCGATGCAAGATCTCCTGGAGCACCTCCGCATCCGTCACGAGCCGTTCGCCGGCCGAGATGGACTGCTCCAGGAGCCGCCGCGCTAGCTCCTTGTTGGGGTGGGCGGCTCCGACCAGATACATCGGAATGTGGGAATCCACGAAGATCACGGCCCGCTCGACCTGCGGTAGCCGCGCTCGATTTCCTCGAGCATCTGGGGAAGGTCGGCAGTGGGGTACTTCCCCCGTGCGGCCTCGCGCACGACGGCGAGCTTGCGGCGCGGATCGCCCTTGGGCTCTTCGCGCCGAGCCTGCCGCAGCGCCTGGCGAACCCACTCGGCCACCGTCATCCGATAGCGCCGGGCGATCCGGCGGATTTCGGCGAATTCCTCGGCGTCGAGCAGGACCTGCAGGCGGGTTTGACTCATGCCAATGAGTATAGCAGCCTCATATCTATGAGTCAAATTCTGCGGCGAGCCCGGGAGGCCGGCCTCGCCAGGCGGCCGAGCCCAGGGAATAGCTACGGCTGGAGGCCCTTACCTGACCCGGACCGGCATCGCGACCAGCAAGTCCCCGACTGCGGACGAGACCGTCAACCGGAACTCTCCCGGCTCGCCCGGCGTGAACCCGAAGTCGTAGGTCTCCCCGTTGCCCATCTGCTGGACCGCCGGCCGAATCGAGGCCCGCTCCGCCGGGAGATCCATCCCGTCCTTGGCCACCGCCCGCCAGCTGAGCGGCAGAGAATCGCGCACCAGCCGCACGATCATGCTGGGCCGAAACGTGTGAATGTTGATCAGCCGGAACCGATACCGCTCGCCCACCCGCAGCTCGAGCGGGTTAGGGGCGATGCTTCCGTTGAGAAACACCTGGTTGACCTCGGCCTCCCGCCGCGGGGTGGAAAGCAGGAGCACAAGGTCGCGCGCCGGATCGTACCTGGCGGGATCGTCCACCACGAGCAGCGCACCCGACATTCCGGCCTCCTGCTGCCGCACCTCGTCGGCATGGGGATGGTAGATGAAGGTGCCGTTCCGGGGCGGCGTGAACCGGGCCTCGAAGGAGTCGGCCGGCGCGATCAGCGGGGTGATCCGGCCCCGATGACCCGAGTACCCGGCCACCCCATCCATGAAGCTCTCCAGCTCGATCCCGTGCCAGTGGACCGCGGTCGGCTCCGGCAGCGTGTTCACCACGGTGATGCTCACCGGCTCACCTCGCTTCAGCAGAATCACCGGGCCCGGCAGCGACGGGCCAGCGGATGGCATAACCCGCCCACCCTCCTGCAACACGTAGCGATACGCCGGCTCGGCTTCGGTTCCGCCGGCCGCCGAATCGATCTGCGCAATGAGCCGTAACTTCCGCCGAGCGACCGGATCCGTCTCGCGAGCGGTGGTGCTGGATCGTACCTCGATCCCCATCACCAATCCGCCCATCATCTCGAGCGCGTGATTTTCGACGTGCACCCGATGCTCGGGCGGCAACGCCGAGCCGTCGAGCGGAGCATTGCGCAGGATGTGGAAGTTGTTGTGACAGTGGAACAGCCAATACCCCGGCCGCTCGGGGACCCACGCCATGCTGATCGTACTCCCCGGCGCCATCCGCTCGGTCACGACGAGGTGGGGCGGACCGGCCGGATCGTAGCGGGTATCCTGGATCCCGTTCCCGCGGCTCTCCACGTTGTAGTAGAACCCATGGAGGTGCATCGGGTGCGGGGTTTCGCTCGCGTTCACGATCCGGAACCGCACCGTGTCACCCAGGGCGTACTCGAGCCGCTCGGTGTGGGGCCAGGCCTTGCCGTTGATGGTGAAGCGGGTTAGGTCGGTCCGGAAGACGATGCCGCCGGGCCGCTTGTCGCGATTCCATTCGGCCAGCACCAGCACGCGGTCGCGGGGAGAACCGCGCGAGCCGGCCGGGTCCACGATAACCGCCCCGGCCAGCTCGGCATCGCCTGGCGGCCGTTCGGTGAGCGGGCCCTCCCGGGTGGAAGCCCAGTAGTAGTAGGTCCCCGCTGCGCCCGCGGGGAAGTGGAGCTCGCGCGATTCAGCGGGCGCAAGACGGATCGGACTCGGAGGCGGAGTACCTAACCCGCCCCGACTGGCAAGGCCGTGTACCCACACGGTGCTGTCGCGGAGCGCATTCCGGACCGTTGCGTGGATCATGGTTCCCTCGGGCACCCGGATCAGCGGGCCCGGAATCGCCGGGGGCCGGCCCGCCTCCGCGAAGGCTCGGACCAGGACGCCGGGATCGGCATCTCGATCCGGATGCCATTCGGCCTCGCGCACCTCCAGCCGGAGCGTGAGCACGCCGTCGCGAAGAGTTCCCGCGGCGGTGCGGTTGTCATTCGCGGCGGCCCGGACCGGCGCTTGTCCCATGAGCGCCATCCCTTGGGCCGCAACAAGGAGCAGGAGAAGCATGTGGCGGATTTACCCTCGCCGCTCGAGCCCGCTGATCCGGTCGAATCCGGTATCCAAGCTCATGACTGTAGTGATCTCACGCCGGCGCATAACCGCGGCATGCACCGCGTCGCGGGCGGAAAGCCCACGCATGCCGAGCATGAGGGCCTTCGCCTGCTCTACATCCTGCTGCTCGATCGGGAAGACCTCGTCGACGACGCCGAGCAAGGCATCGAAGGCCGGCTGAATGGCATCGGGACGCCGGATCGCGTGATAGCGATGTAGAATCTCCTGAAGGACCTCCGCGTCGGTCACCAGCCGTTCGCCGGCGGAGATGGACTGCTCCAGGAGCCGCCTCGTCAGGTCCTTGTTGGGATGGGGAGCTCCGACGAGATACATGGGGATGTTGGAATCGACGAAGATCACGGCCCGCCCGAACCGCGGTAGCCGCGCTCGATCTCCTCGAGCATCTGGGGGAGATCGGCGGTGGGATACTTACCCCTTGCGGCGTCCCGCACCACGGCGAGCTTGCGGCGCGGATCTCCCTGGGCTCTTCGCGCCGAGCCTGGCGTACCCACTCGGCTACGGTCATCCGGGAGCGGCGAGCGATCCGTCGGATTTCGGCGAACTCCTCAGGATCGAGCAAGACCTGCAGGCGGCTTTGACTCATGGCTATGAGCATAGGAAACTCATATCTATCAGTCAAACGTTAGGGGAAGGCCGTCCTTGCTTCTTAGGATCTAGACCCGGACCGGACCCAGACGATCTCAGCCAGTCAGGGAATATGCGATCACCCGCGTCGCTCGAACCCCATCTGCCGGACCAGCGCAATGAAGCGCGGAGAGGAGCGGAGCGGGTCGAACCGGGGATCCATCGCCAGGTAGCTCATCAGGGTGGAGCGCTCCTCCAGGGCGCGCTCCAGTGCCGTCAGCGCTTCGTCGCCCCGCCCTAACCCGGCCCAGACCAGCGCCATCTGATAATCCCCGGTGGGTCCTCGACTTCGCTGCTGGAGCTCTCTGAGAATGGCCTCCGCCTCGGCGCGCCGCCCGGCAATGCCGTAGAGATGGCCCAGCGAACCCAGCCAGTTGCGACCGCGTCCGGCAACGGCGATGGCCTTGAGGATTTCGGCCTCGGCGTCTGCCAAGCGGCCCATCTGCTCATATACCAGTCCCAGGCCCCAGTGCGCCACCGGGAAGTCCGGATTGAGCTCGAGCGTCGCCCGCATTCGGCGCTCCGCCTCCGAGTAGTTCCGGCCGAAGTAGTAGATCACCCCGATATTGGCGTGGGCGACCAGGGAGAGCGGGTCAAGTTGGTGGGCCTTCTGGGCTTCCGCCACCGCTTCCGGGATCCTTCCCCGAGCCGCCAGGATCCGACTCACGGCGTGGTGGAGATCCGCATCGCTGGGCTTGAGCGCCAGGGCTCGCGCGTAGGCCGCTTCGGCTCCGGCCCAATCCCAGTCGCCGAAGGCCTTCACGTAGCCTAACACGCGATGCCCGTCGGGCAGCATCGGGTCCAGCTCCACCGCCCGCTGGGCGGCTGCCTTGGCCTTCGAGAATTCTTCCGCCGGAATGGCACTGGTATAGAACGGCAGCACGCTGTAGTACTCGGCGAGCCCCGCGTACGAGGGGGCGTGAGCCGGAGCGGCAGCAAGGGCCTGGCGGAAATAGTCGAGCGCGTTCTGAAGCCCTTCCGGGGTGCGGGTACTCAAGTGATAGCGACCGCGGAGGTAGAGGTCTTCGACTTCCCGAGAGGCCGGCCGTCTCGGGTTCCGCCGCGGGAGCTCGGCACCCAGCTGGCGCGCCACGGTGGCCGCGGCTTCCCGCTGGAGGGAGTCGATCGCTCCGGCGGAGCCTTCAAGAGTCCCCGTCCACAGCGGGGCCAGTGAGTCAGGACGAAACAACCGGAGCGCGAGCCGGAGCCCGCGATCTGAGCCCCCGAGCTCTCCCTCGACAATCGCGCCCACGTTGAGCTCCCGGCCGACGACCTCGTGGGGCCGGGATCCTCCCCGGTACGTCTCCACGGAGGCGGGCGCCATGATCTCAACCCGTTCGAGCCGGGCGAGCTCGCTGATGAGCCCCGCAGTCATGCCCTCAAGGACATACGAGGGGACCGAATCAGTGGGGAGATTGCGGAGTGGCAGGATGGCAACCCGGGCAAAGCGCGGAGGGGAAGCGCGCGATTTCGCAAGGACCCAAACCCCGCCGACTACCGCCATGAGAGCGAGGATCACGAGGACAGCGCCGAGCTTTCGCCGGTTCAACCTGGCCCGGGGCCGCTTGGCGGGGATCTCCGTGCCACCCGCGGCGAGCGAGGCCAGGAAAGCGTCTACCGTGGGGAAGCGGTCCGCAGGCGACTTGGCCAGCGCCCGGGTGATGCTTCGTTCCAGCGCGGGGCTCACCGATTCTCGCACTGTAGTCAGCCGCGGTACCGGGTCGGACAACTTTCGCGCAGTGATCGCCTGGGGTGTCGGGCCCACGAAGGGAGGGTGGCCCGCCAGCATTTCGTACAGGACGCAGGCCACCGAATACTGGTCGCTCTGGGGCCCCACTGCGGCGTCGCCGGTGGCCTGCTCCGGGCTCATGTAGGTCGGGGTACCGATGATCATACCGGTGCTGGTGAGGGCCTTCTCGCCACTCGCGGTCACCGCCCGAGCGATCCCGAAATCGGTGAGAACCGCCTGGCCGCCGAACAGCAGAATGTTCTCCGGCTTGATATCGCGGTGGGTGACGCCGCGAGCGTGGGCGTGGCTCAGGGCCGCTCCGATCTCCCGGGTTATGCAGAGGGCGTCGTCGAGAGGGAGCTGGTGGTCCCGGTCGAGCCGGTTCCGCAGCGACTCTCCCTCGGCGTAGGGCATGGCGTAGAAGAGAAAGCCACCGGCGTCGCCCGAATCGAGCAGAGGCAGGATGTTGGGATGGCCGAGCCCCGCGGCGATGGCGATCTCCCGGAGGAAACGCTCGGGGCCGGTGATCGCAGCGAATTCCGGCTGGAGCACTTTGATCGCGACGCGGCGGTGATGGCGGAGATCTTCGGCGAGGAAGACCGTGGCCATGCCGCCTTGCCCGATCTCGTGAAGCAGGGTGTAGCGGCCGACCAGCGCGGCCTGGAGCTGCGGGAGAGAGATGCTCATGTGCAGCCGGGTCACCCAAGCCTACCGTCTAGGTGGCTATCGAGCAACAACCGTTGCGACTTATCGCGGGCTCGGGCCCTTGGCCATGGAACCACTCCAAGCTTCATGGAAGGGCGCGCCGCAGCACAGCAGTGGGCTACCAACACCTTCGGGCGATTCACGCTCACGGTGAACTACACCAGCACGAGTGTCACGGTGGCGGGAGCCTGTCGATCGACCGCTTTGCCGGCACCCTCACCATCACCCCCAAGGCCGGTGGCGCCACGATGACTGAGCAGGTCGAGGGCCTTCACGTGATGCGGAAGGAAGCCGACGGGAGCTGGGAGATCGCGATGGATGTCTGGAATATGGATGCGCCGCCGCCCGCGGCCCCGCCGTCGCCCCGACCCTAACGCGGACCGGCGAGCAACTCCCGGAGACCTTCGAGCGAGACGTTCCCGCCGCTCACGATCAGCGCGACCCGCTTGCCGAGGAACCGCTCGCGGTACCTGAGCACCGCGGCGAGCGCGGCCGCGCCGGCCCCCTCCACCAGATTCCGGGTCTTCTCGAGCAGGAGCAGCATCGCGGCGCGAAGCTCGGCGTCGCTCACCAGCACGAAATCGGTGAGGTCGCGGCGTAGAATGGCCTGGGTCAGGTCGAACGGTGCCCGAGTGGCGAGCCCCTCGGCGAAGGTGCGCATCTCCGCTTCGACCCGGCGCCCTTCCTTCCAGGAGCGATAGGCCGCCGGCGCGCTATCCGATTGCACTCCGATGACCTCGACTTGCGGGTTAATCGCCTTGGCGACGAGACAGGCGCCCGCCGCGCCGCTCCCGCCGCCGACCGGCACGATCACCGCGTCGAGGTCGGGCTTCGACTCGAGGATCTCCAGCGTGTGAGTCGCGACCCCGGTGATGAGCAGCGGCTCATCGCCCGAGGAGAGATAGTGCAGCCCCTCCGACTCCGCGGTCCGCTCGACGTAGGCACGGCAGTCGTCGAAGTCCTTCCCGACGAACCGGACCTCGGCACCGTAGCCGCGGATCGCTTCGACCTTGACCGGATTGGCTTCGTTGGGGACCGCGACTACCGCTCGCACCCCGAAGCGCTGGGCGGCATACGCCACGCTCAGGCCGTGATTCCCCGAGGACGCGGTGAGGACTCCGCGCTGTTTCACCTCCTCGGCAAGGTGGGCCATAAAGTTCACCCCACCCCGCACCTTGAAGGCCCCGGTGGGCTGATGATTCTCGTGCTTGAGCCAAAGCTCCGCCCCAGCGAGGTCGCTGAGCGGCTGGTAGTGGTGGAGCGCGGTGGGCTTGAGATGCGGCGCGATCGTGGCTCGGGCCTCGAGCACCTCGTCGAACGTGGGGGCGGCCACTTCGATCAGAGAAGTTTCCAGACCGGCGGAAAGCTCAACAGCAGGCCCAGGCCCAGCAGCAGCAGGGTGACGGCGTACACCCGCCGCGGCTGGACCCGGCGCTGCTTCCAGCGGGAGTGCAGGATGGCCCACCCGATCAACCAGATCACCACGGCGAGGGTCGTGCGACCCGACACTCCGCCAGCCGGCGGGTAGAGGGCCGGCGCAACGAACAGGTCCGCCTCGTTGAGGATGACGATCAGGCCCAGGGCAAACGCGCCGATGCCCGCAGCCAGGAAGGCTGCCAGCGCCGCTCCATTGGCGCCCGGGTCGGCTTTCGGTTCCGCGAGGGGGGGGGACGGGGGAGTCGCCATGCTATTCGAGCGGAGCGACTTTGTTGATGAAGACGCCGAGGAGTGCTATGACCGAGACCAGTACAAAGCAGGCTGTCAGCAGGGTCGCGGCGATGCGGCGCAGCGTCGCATCGCTCAGCAGGCTGGTGCGATACCGCACGCCGACGAACGCCGCGGCCGTCGCCAGCATCGCGGTGATCCAGGGCACGTGCTCCTTGATCTCCATCGCGAAGCTATGCAGCCATACGGTCTCGGGGTTCGACCGAATCAAGGCCACCGGATAGCGGCTGAGATCGGTCAAGCCCTCGGGCGGCGTGGCCCGGTAGGGCGGGAAGTTCACGTAGGTGCCCAGGATCACCGTGAGCCACAGGACCACCGCGATAAACGCGGTGAGCCCTGCCAGGTAGCGCGCCTGGCTCTCCTCGGCGAGCGCCAGGCCCGCCGGTCGCAGGATCTTGAGGGAGAATAGAGCCGCGGCCAGCGCCAGCAGTGCGGCACCGCCCAGGGCGATGCCGTGGATCATGGTCCAGATGCTGCGCTCGCTGAACAGCAGAGTCTCCATTCGTCACCACCCCGCCGCCATGCCGTCCTTGCGGGGATCACTGCCCGCGGCCCAGCCGCGCGGGAGGCGCATGACCGCCTGGGCCCCGCCCGCCGAGCCGGGTTCGAGCGGCCGGACCTGATGGCCCATGCGGGTTAGGGCTGAGCGCACCGAGTCGGAGATCGGCCCCTCGAGCCCCACCTCGAGCCCGCCGAAGTGGCGGAACCGGGCCTGGTCGATCGCCTGCTGGAGATCCATGCCGAACACTAGCAGGTTGAGCAGCAGCTGCACATGGCCTTGCGGCTGGATCGCGCCGCCCATCACCCCGAACGCCATCCAGGGCTCCTCGCCCTGCGGGCCGGGTTTGGTCACGAATGCCGGGATGATGGTATGGAACGGCCGTTTGTTGGGGGCTACCGTGTTAGGCAGACCTTCCGCCAGTGTGAATCCGGCCCCGCGATCCTGGAGCGCGAACCCGGTCCCCGGCACCACCACTCCCGAGCCGAAGTACTCGTAGATGCTGTTGATCAGGGAGACCATGTTGCCGGCCGAGTCGGCCACGGCGAGGTAGATGGTCTCGCTCGCGGTGAGCGCGTCGCCGGGCTCGACCTGGTGGCTGGCGCGGGTCAGGTCGAGCCTGGCCCTTCGCGCCGCGATGAACTTGTCGTCGAGGAGGCGGGCGGGGCTTACCCCGGCCGCCGCCATCGCGGCGGGATCGCCCACCCAGCGAGCCAGGTCGGCGTAGGCCAGTTTCTTGGACTCGATCAGAAGGTGCAGGTACTGGGCCGAGTTGTGGCCCATCGCCTTCAAGTCGTACGGCTCCAGAATCTTGAGCATCTCGAGCGCCGCGATCCCCTGGTTGGCGGGCGGGAGCTCCCACACCGTGTGCGCCTTGAAGGTCGCGGAGATCGGGGCGACCCACTCGACCTGGTGCCGGGCGAAATCCTCTGCCGTGAGGAATCCGCCCATCGCCCTAACCCGCTCGGCGATCTCCTTGCCTAACCCGCCGCCGTAGAGCACCCCGGGCCCCTCGGCCGCGATCCGGCGGAAGCTGCGGGCCAGATCGGGGTTCCGGTACCACTCGCCCGCCTGGGGGGCCCGTTTGCCGTCGACGAGGAAGGTTGCGCGGGCTCCTTCGTCGCGGAGGAGCCGCTCGGTCTCACCAGCCCACTGCTCCGCGATGACGGGCGTCACCGGAAAGCCCTCCTCGGCGAGCCGGATCGCGGGCTCGAGAGCTTGGGCGAGCGAGATGGTGCCGTATTTCTCGAGCAGCGCGGCCCAGCCTGAGAGCGCGCCCGGCACGGTGATCGGCTCGGCACCGAAGACCGGGACGTCGGTGTGTCCGCGGCGCACCAGCTCCTCGCGGGTCATCAGCGAGCCGGAGCGGCCGCTCGCGTTCAAACCCACGAGCTTCTTCTCGGAGGCGGACCAGAGGATCGCGAACAGGTCGCCGCCGATGCCGGTCATATGGGGCTCGACCAGGTTGAGCACCGCGGCGGCGGTCACCGCGGCGTCGATCGCGTTGCCGCCCTTCTGCATGACGGCGAGACCCGCCGCGGTCGCGAGGGGCTGGCTCGTGGCGATGACGCCGTGCGGCGCGTAGACGGTAGAGCGGCCGGCCATGCTCGACTTCCTTGTGGGCGGTTGGGCGGATAGGCTGTTGGGCGGCTGGACAATCGGTAGAATGGCACAGGCCAGCGCCGCCAGAATGAGCAGTCCCCTGAGATTCATGGGAAGAAGATGCCGAGTGGAGGGGAGGTTCGCCAACACCGACTGGCAAGGACGAAGGCGGAAGGTTATCCTGTCTGGTTCCCTGCCGTCGGAGTTTCGGTGCGCCATTCCCTCTTCCTGCTGACCGTAGGAACTCTCGCTCTCGCTGCCTGTCAAACATCTCTGGTCGATTCTCGGACCGGCGCCACAGCTGCCGTAAGCGGGCCGGATGACCCGAGCTACATCGTGGTTTTCCGGAGCACGGTATCTGATGCGCGTGGCAGGGCCCAGCAGTTGGTTGCTTTCCACCGAGGGAGACTCCGGCATACGTACCAGCACGCTCTCAAGGGGTTCGCGGCTCACCTCTCCGCCTCTGCCGTAACCGCGCTGCAGCGGAATCCGGAGGTGCTCTACTTGGAGCCTGACGGCCTCATGCAGACCGACGCCACCCAGCTCAATCCGACCTGGGGGCTCGATCGGATCGATCAGCAGAATCTGCCCCTCAACAACAGCTACTCCTACTCGCCCACGGGAGCCGGGGTCAACCTGTACATCATCGACACCGGGATCCGTACCACCCACAACGATCTCTCGGGCCGGGCATTTGGAGCTTTCACCGCGATCAATGACGGCCAGGGAACCAACGACTGTAACGGCCACGGCACCCACGTCTCGGGAACGGTGGCCGGGACCACCTACGGGGTGGCAAAGGCCGCGCGGGTCCATTCCGTCCGGGTGATCGGGTGCAGCGGAACCGGACCCACCTCTGGGGTGATCGCTGGGGTGGATTGGGTGCGCCTCAATGCGGTTCCGCCCGCGGTTGCCAACATGAGTCTGGGCGGGAGCGTATCCAGCGCGCTCGATCAGGCGGTTCAAAACTCGATCGCCGCCGGGATCCCCTATGCCGTGGCGGCAGGCAACAGCAACACCAACGCCTGCAACAGCTCCCCCGCTCGAGTGCCCGAGGCAATCACGGTCGGGGCGACGACCACGACGGATGCCCGGGCGTCCTATTCGAATTTCGGCAGCTGTCTCGATCTGTTCGCCCCCGGATCGGGGGTCACCTCGGCCTGGTACACCAGCGACGCGGCGACCGCCACTCTGAGCGGGACCTCCATGGCCACGCCCCATGTCGCGGGAGTTGCGGCGCTCTACCTGCAAACCTCGCCGAACGCGCTGCCGGCGGCGGTCGCGGCGGCCATCACGGGGAACGCCACCACCGGTCGGGTGACCAACCCAGGCAGCGGCTCGCCCAATCTGCTGCTTTATAGTGGATTCCTGTCCGCCCCACCGCCGCCTCCACCTCCCCCGCCACCGCCGCCTCCGCCGCCTCCGGGTGGGACGGTGCCGGCCATGCCATCGGCCCCGCAGGTAACGGTGACCGATAGTGTCAGGGCGACGACGAACCCCGTCTCTGGAGCCACGCAGTACCTGTGGCGGGATCGAAAGGCGGACGGGACCCGGGACACGACTTTCACGACGGCACCGGGATGGGCGCGCGCCCTCGGCCCGGCGGGGTCTTTCAACGTCTGCGTGAGTGCGGGGAACAGCGCCGGCTGGTCGGTTGGGAATTGTGCGAATTACACGGTCTCGACCACCACGCCGCCGCCTCCTCCACCTCCACCGCCGCCGCCTCCCCCGCCACCGCCGCCTCCGCCGCCTCCGGGTGGGACGGTGCCGGCCATGCCATCAGCCCCGCAGGTAACGGTGACCGATAGTGTCCGGGCAACGACGAGCCCCGTCTCTGGGGCCACGCAGTACATGTGGCGGGATCGGAAGGCGGACGGGACCCGGGACACGACTTTCACGACGGCACCGGGATGGGCGCGCCCTCGGCCCAGCGGGGTCGTTCAACGTGTGTGTGAGTGCGGGGAACAGCGCCGGGTGGTCGATCGGGAATTGCGCGAACTACACAGTCCCCTAAACTGCGGCGCCGCCTCCACCGCCGCCACCCCAGGCCCAGCCCCCAAGATCCTCATCGTTTTCGGCCAAACCGGAGATAGAGCACGGGCAGGCAGATGAGGTTGAGCGCCGTGCTGGACACGAGCCCTCCCAGGATCACCTGGGCCATCGGGTGCTCGATCTCGTGGCCGGGCCGATCGCCCAGGAGCGCGAGCGGCACCAGCGCGAGCGCGGTCACCAGGGCGGTCATCAGGATCGGCGTTAAACGCTCGCGGGCCCCTCGCACCACCAGCTCCGGTCCGAAGGGCACGCCTTCCTCTTGCTCGAGATGCCGGTAGTGACTCACCAGCATGATGCCATTCCGGGCTGCTATCCCTAATACGGTCACCAACCCCACGAGCGCGCCAAGCGAGAGCACTCCTCCGCCCAGGAGAACCGCGACGATGCCGCCCACCAGCGCGAATGGCACGGTCAGTGCGATCAGACCAGTGAGCCGCAGCGTACCGAAGTCGCTGTAGAGGATGATCAGAATTCCCGCCAGGGCCAGCGCCCCGAGCGCGAGCATCTCACCCCGCGCTGCCCGTTGGGCCGCGTACTCGCCGAGAAACTCGGGGTGATAGCCAGTGGGAACGGAGAGCCGGCCGACGCCGGCTTCCAGCTCGCGCGCAGCGCTCCCCAGGTCTCGCCCCCGGACGTTGGCCGTGATGTCGAGCTTCCGCGAGGCGTGCTCCCGGGTGACCTCGTTCAAGGTCGGCGTGATCCGGACCTCGGCAACTTCCTCGAGCGGGACGGTGCCGCCGCTTGGCAGCGTGATGGGGAGCTGCCGGATCGCCTCCGGATTGTCCCGGATCGCGGGCTCACCCCAGACCACCACGTCGAATGCCTTTTCGCCCTCGTACACCTGGCCGACGGTGTTCCCCTTTACCAGGATCGCGACCTGGCGGCGCACCGCGCCGGCGGTGAGGCCGAGCTGCGCGGCAACGGCGTCGCGGGTCAAGACCTCGAGATGCGGCACCAGCACCTGGGGCTGCACCTTCACATCGACCAGCCCCGGGATCTTCTCCATGAGCCCCGCGACCTCGGCGCCTTTGCCGCGCAAGGTATCGAGATCGGGACCATACAATCGAACCACGAGCGAAGCGCTCGCCCCGGTGAGAACCTCTTTCACCCGTTCCCGGAGATAGGTCAGCACGTCGCGATAGAGTCCCGGATAGCCGTCCACGACCTGCTGAATGCGGGTTACGGTCCGGTCGTAGTTAACCTTGGGGTCCACGCTGATCCAGAGCTCGGTGAAGTTGGGTCCTACGACTTCGTCGGCCACTTCGGCCCGCCCGATATGGGCGCCGAAATTGCGGACTCCGGGAATCGCTCGCAGCTCCTTGCTCGCGCGCACCGTAACCCGGGTCATCGCCTCGAGCGAGGTCCCCGGCTTCTCGACGAAGTGCATCAGGAAGTCGTACTCCCGAAACCTCGGCAGGAATTCCTCGCCGAGCAGCGGCACGACCAGGAGCGCAGCCAGGAGCGTCACGCCGAGCGTGCCCATAACCCGCCGAGGCCGCTCGAGTAGAGGCGGCAGCAATCGGGTGTAGCGATCGGCGAGCCAGCGCGCCAGGGGCGTTTGATGGGTAGCGTCGGTGGTGCGTCCCAGGAGGAGTAGCGAGAGCGCCGGCGTCAGGGTGAGCGCGACCGCGAGCGACGCGGCGATCGCCGACACATAGGCGAGCGCCAGCGGGCGGAAAAAGGCGCCGGCCAGTCCCCCCAGGAAGAACACCGGCAGGAACACCAGGATCACGATAATGCTGGCGTACACGACGGAGCTGCGCACCTCGAGCGAAGCGTCCAGCACGACTTGGAGGGCAGGTCGCGGGTTAGGCAGTTGCCGGTTGAGCCGCAACCGCCGCAGGATGTTTTCTACGTCGATGATGGCATCATCCACCACCTCGCCCAGGGCGATCACCAGTCCCGCCAGCACCATGGTGTCGAGGGTGCCGCCTCGGTAGCGCATCACCAGCGCGCCGGCGAGGAGCGACAGCGGAATCGCAGTGAGACTGATGAGCGCGGTGCGCCAGTCCCGGACGAACCCGATGATCGTGATGACGACCAGCACGCACCCGATCAGCAGCGCCTTGTTGAGGTTGGAGAGGGAGTGTTCGATATAGGTGGCCGGGCGGAAGATCGTGGCGTCCACGGTCACATTCCCCAAGGCGGGCTTGAGCGAGGCCAGGGCCGCTTCGACTCCCCGGGTTATGGAGAGCGTATTGCCCCAGGGTTGTTTCTCCACGATGAGGAGCAGCCCGGGTCCGTCGTTGATGACCGCGTCGCCGATGGGCGGCGGATTTCCCTCGGCGAGCCTCGCGACTGCGCCGAGCGGAAGGGGAACTCCGTTTCGGAACGCGATCGGCGCGGCGGCGAGCTGGGCCAGGCCGGCAGCCGTGGGAGGCAACGCCACCGGGAGTCGCTGGTTGGGAAGGTCCACGTAGCCACCCGCGCCGAGGCCCGTCGCTTCTCCCGCAGCATTGACTACGTCTTCCAGAGTGACCTGATGCACCCGCAGCCGCTCCGGACTGACCAGCACCTGGTACTGCTTATCACGCTGGCCCCAGATGGCGACATTGGCCACGCCAGGGAATGCGATGAGCCGGGGCCGGATGGTCCAGCGAGCCAGGGTTGTGAGTTCGGTCTGCGACAACGTCGGGGAGCTGAGCCCGATCTTGAGGACGCGGCTCGTGGAGGAGAGCGGGGAGAGCAGAACCGGAGGATGAGCGACCGCCGGAAGCGTGAGCGCGACACGCGCCAGTCGTTCCTGCACCAATTGTCGGGCTCGAAGGAGATCGGTACCTGGCTCAAAGATCAAGACAACACTCGAGAGTCCCAGCACGGTTTTCGAGCGGATCGTTTGGACGAAGGGAGTGCCGTTGAGGCCGAACTCGAGCGGCACCGTGATGAGTCGCTCCACTTCTTCGGTGGAAAGGCCCGGCGCTTCGGTCTGAATCTCCACGAGCGGAGGGGCGAACTCAGGAAAAACATCGAACGGCGCCTTGCTCACCACGCGGGCGGCAAAGATGGCGAATGCTGCCATCAGCGCGACGACGGCAACCCGGAGCCGGAGTGCCAGTGAGATCAGCCGGCGCATAGAGCCGGGTTATTTCCCTGGGCCGAACTCGACGCCGAACAGCTCTGCGGCTCCGGTAGTCACTACCGGCGTTCCCGGGGGTGGCCCGCTCGCCAACACGGCCCATTCACCCACGAAGCCTCCCAGGATAACCCGCTTGCGGACATAGGTGTGGTTTCCCTCCGCGACGTATACCCAGGCGCCGCCACTCGCATCGTAGAGGATCGCGCCGAGCGGCACGACCCGCTGCAACGGCCCGGTGACCTTGAGCTGGATGGTGATGTCCACCCGCTGGCCCGGCCGCAGGCCCGCGCTCGATTCCAACTGGTAGAACACGTCGGCTGAAGCCGAGAGTGGGTCGGCCGTCGTAGGGGCGGTAACCCGCCGAGCTCGCCGCAGCCTTCCGGTTTCGCTGAGAACGTCCACGCTTGCGGCACCACGCGGGTCAATGCGAGCAAGATCGCCCGCGAACACCGCCGCTTTCACCCAGAGAGGATCGAGCCGGGCTACCGTCAGGAGCGGTGCGTGGGCCGCCACGATCTGTCCCGGGCTGGTGAACAAGTCCAAAACCACTCCGGCATCGGGACTTGCGATGGTGAGCGCGGTGAGACCGGGCTCATCTCCGCTGGGGGGCATGCCACTGCGCTGCCGGTTGAGCCGCGCTCGAGCCGCGGCCAGAGCGGCTCGCGCCGCGTCGCGATCGGCCAGAGCACGCTCCAACTCCCTGCGGGAGACCAGGCTGTCGCGGGCCAACTCCTCGATCCGAGCCGCGTCTTGCTCGGCCTGCCGGGCCCGCACTTCGGCCACGGCGACGGCCTCGTCGGCACGGACCAGCTCGGTTTCGGGAGGGAGCGGCACGAGGCGCACCAATGCCTGCCCTCTGTGCACCGATGTGCCGGCGGCGGGAATCCCACCGGGAGGGGCGAGGACAGTGCCTGCGACCGGTGCGACCAGAGAGAAGCTGCGACCAGGTGGGGTCACCACGACTCCGCCGACAGTGCGGGTCTCCGGGACCGCGCGCTGTTCCACGGGAGAGGTGGCGAGCCCGAGTCGCTGTTCGGCCTCGGGAGTCAGGTGGATCCGGGTGAGCTCCGCCTCCGTGACCGGGTTCTCCACTTTCGCGGCAGGCGGGTTAGGAGGCGGAGCGGAACCCTTGCAGGCGAGGATTGCGGCGAGCCACGCGACGGCGGTGCGCCGCATCATTGGGACCTCCCGAGGAGAGCGAGCCAGTCGGCTAGAGCGGTCTGCCAGGCGAGCAAGTCGGCGAGGTAGCCTAGAGCGATTTCCCGCTCGAGCCGCAAGGCGTCGAAGAGGGGGAGAACCCCGGTCTGACCGGCACGATAGAGCCGGACCGCACCGGCCCGAAGCCGCTCGGCGCGGGGAAGCAGTGAATCGCGGGTTAGGAGGGCGCGTTCTCTGGCCGCCCGCAGCCGGCTTTCCCCTGCGGCGAGGAGGCGAGCCGCCTCCAGTCGCGCCTCTCCGGCAGCGGCGGCAGCGCGATCGGCTTGGGCATGGGCCGCGCGTGCCGGAGCGGTTCCGATGTTCCAGAGCGGGATCGGGATTGCAAACCCGAGGATCGCGCTGGCAGCTCCCGAGAATGGCCCCTCGGACTCCCATTCCTGGCCGATGCGGAGTGTCGGATAGGGGAAGCGGCGCACGGTGGCTGCGGCCGCGAGCGCCTTCCCGCGGGCCGAATCCGCCAGCGCGCGGGCCAGGAGCGGAAAAGTCTCGATGGGAGGCGGAGTGGGCCACGGCTGGTCGAGGCCGCGATCGAGCGGTCCGGTCGGAAGCGGCGGATCCCCGCCTCCGAGCGCCCGGGCCAGCGCCGCGCGGGCAACCTGGAACGACTCCTCGGCCCGTTGCACCAGCTGGCGCACCCGTCCCGCCTCGACCCCGAACTGCTCGCGCTCGAGCACGGAAAGCTCTCCCGCCGCGACCCGCTCGCCGGCGAATTGGGCGAGCGAATCGGCGGCCGCGCCGAGTGCGCGGGTTAGGCGAAGCGTTTCCGCCGCAGCGAGGGCCTGGTAGAAGGCGACCCGCACGTCCTGGTCCAGCTCGGCGGCGAGCCGGGCGGAGTCGGCCTCGGCGCTCCGGATCCCCGCCCGGGCTGCGCGCCGTTCCGGCCAGCGGGCGAACAGCCAATCGGACCGCTGTTCCAGGATGGCCTCCTCCGCCGCGGCGCCGGCGACGTGCTTGAATTGCAGAACCGGGTTTGGGACCATTCCGGCGACGCCGAGCCGGGCCCGGGCTTCGGCGGCAACCGCGTGGGCGGCGGAGAGTTGAGGACGGTGACGGCGGGCCCACTCCCGGGCTTGCTCGAGGGTCAGCGCATCGGGGAGCTGAAGGCCGAGCAGGAGCAGGGCGGCGACCATGCCGAAATATCGGCGTGGACGCCGACTGGCGGCAACGAACTGCTACTTCTTCTTCTCCAGGAGGAAGCCGGCAGTCACTTCCACCACGCCGCTCTGCCAGCACTCCGCCTGCCCCTTGAGGACGCCGGCCGCCAGCACCGCCTTGCTGGCGCACTCGAGGTCGCCGACGGTCTGGACCCAGGAGACCGTGTCGGCGTTCACGGTGAAATCGCGCAGCTCACCTGCCGGGGGCGCCTGGTCCGAGAAGATCTCGAGTGTCACCTTCCACGTGCTGTCGCGCACGACGGTGAGCCGGAGGTTGCCCGGGGTGACCATCTCCGACTGGTAGGGCCCTTCCCAGACTCCGATGATGTCCTTGCTGACGTCCGGCTTCGTGTTGGGCTGGGCCGAGGCCGCGCCGGCTATTGCGGAGGCGAAGGCGGTAAGTGCGAAAGCCCGGGACATGAGCTGGTCCTTTATGGGATGTTCACCTAAACGAACCAGGTTCGCCCCGGGTTTCAAGCTCGGGGCTCGGCGCTCGGCGCTCGGCACTCGGCCTTCGTGCTCAGGCGGGTTGCTCTGCTCCGCGGTGCTCCCGGGCCCATTCATCCAATTTCAGGGGCCGGATGCCGAACTCGCGTCCCAGCCCTTCGATATCCGCGTCGTAGCCCACCTGGTCGAACCACTCCAGCATGGCGGCGAAATCGGAGCTCTGTTTGCGCACGTCCTCGATCGAGATTGCTTCGAACTCGATGGGCCGTTCCAACCCCTCGCTCAGAATCAGCGCCGCCTGGGGCATGGTGACCGCATCGCCCGCGATGTCGATCTCGCGCCGGTTGAGCCGCTCGGCATCGGTAAAGGCCAGTGCGCCGTAACGCCCGATGTCGCGCACCGCAATCATCTGGAGCACGGTCTCCGGGTTCATTGCAGCGGTCAGCTTGCTGCCGTGGAGGAACCCCGGGGTGAGCAGGTTCTCCATGAAAAAGACCGGCCGGATGATCACGTGCGACGGAAAGCCGAGCCGTCGCACTACGCCTTCGATCCGGTACTTGTTCTCGAAGTGAGGAATGCCGGTGTTACGATCCGCTGAGCCCACCGAGGTATAGACGAAATGGGAGACACCCGCCTCCTTCGCGAGGGTGGCCACCCGCTTCCCCTGCGTTTCCTCGCGCTCGACCCCGGCTTCCCAGGTATTCTGCATCGCGAAGACGCCCCACTTGCCGGCGAGGGCCGGCTTGAGCGAGTCGGCATCGTCCATATCGCCCTTGATCGCGTGAATGCCGCGCGCGGTGAGGGCCCGCGCGGCTGGACTCTCGGGCTTCCGGGTTAGGGCGTGGAGCTCGAAACCGCGGCCAATGAGCTCATTGGCGACCGTGCCGCCCTGCCGGCCGGTCGCGCCGAAGATCAGAATCGACTTTGCCATTGGTACGTATCCCCCTTCCATTCAGGATAACGGTCCGAATCCGCCGGGTGTTGCGAATGTCATCCAGCGGATTCGCGTCGAGCAGCACGAGGTCGGCGAGCTTCCCGGCCTCGATAGTGCCGAGGGAATCCGCCAGCCCCATGAATGTAGCGACGTCGAGCGTGGCCGCTTTGAGCACGGCCCAATTGGAGAGGCCCGCTTTCGCGAGCCATTCGAGCTCCTGATGGAGACCGAATCCCGGCGGGCTGTTGCGGAGCGGCGCATCGGTGCCCGGGAGAATCATCACGCCGGCCCGGTGCAGCGCGCCGACCTGGGCGAGCCGCTTGGCGAAGACCGCCTTACCGGTGCGGCCGGCATTGGGTGGGATGCTGTCCGGCATCGGGAAAATTGCCGCGACGTAGCGCCGGAGGGTGTCGGGGAGATGGCGCGCGTAGCGGTCGCCCGGGAGCTTTCGGCCCGGCCAGAGGGCGATCTCGTATTGCGCGGTGAATGTCGGCACCACCGCGGTCCGATTCCGCACCAGGGTCGCGACCAGCGGTTCGAGCGGGGCCGACGAGCAGCGGCCGAGCGCCGCCTGCACCTCGAACCGGGGGGCGAGGGCGATCGATTCGGCGGGAGTGCAGGGGAGCGGGATACCCAGCAGGTGCTCGATGCTGCCCAGCCCGGAGTCGCTGGCGGTCCGGGCGCCGATGGTGCGGGGGACATGGCCCGCGGTGGGGAGTCCGCGGGCGCCGGCGGCCCGGAGCGCGGCAAAGTAGCTCTCCCCGCTCAGGCCGGTGTGCAGCTTGACGAGATCGACGCCCAAGCGGGTTAGGGAATCCACCGCGGCGAGGGCCTCGTCCGGCGAGCGCACCCGCAGGTGAGGGATCGGCTGGGGATTCCCCTCGAGGTACGGGCCTGAGGTCAGCATCCGTGGACCCGCGAGCGCACCGCTCCGAACCTGGACGCGCAAGGCGGACAGCTCGGCCCAGTCGCCGCCCATGTCCCGCACCCCGGTCACCCCATTCTTGAGATAGAGGGGCAGCACGTCGCGGGCGCCCGGCACCGCGAGGTGGACGTGCATATCCCAGAGGCCAGGGATGAGGTACTTGCCGCGGCCGTCGATCCGCCGTGCATCCGGGTGAATCGCGACCGCCTGACTGCCTGACCGCCTGACCGCCGTGATATGACGGCCCTCGACCACGACGGTCATGCTCGGCTGGGGCAGCGAATCGCGGCCGTTGATGACCGTGACACCCGTGATCAGGATGCCTGGCTGCGCCAGTGCGGCCGCGAGCAGGAGGCCCACCATCTAAGAAGCATAGTATCGGTGCAGTGTGTTTCAGCCGGCGGCCCAGGCGGGTGCTGGACGAACTGCGTCTCGAGCGCTAACGTCGCCCTATGACCAAACGACTCCTTGCTCCGCTCGCGCTCGTTCTGCCCGCCGCTCTGTTGCTTCGACCGGCCACGCAGGCTCCCGCCGGTCTTCGCTTCGCGGTCTCGTTCCCGGCGGCCCGGAGCGCCACGCCGCTCGACGGGCGGCTGCTGGTCCTGATCTCCACCGACACCGCCGCCGAGCCGAGGTTCCGGCTCAACGACTCACCTAATACGGCCCAAGTGCTCGGGATCGACGTGGACGGGATGCGGCCCGGGGAGGCGCGGATCCTCGACCGCGCCGCGTTCGGGTACCCGCTCCGAAGCCTGGCCAACCTCCCCAAGGGGCGCTATCGAGTCCAGGCGGTGCTCAATCGCTACGAGACCTTTCGCCGGAGCGATGGCCACACGGTCAAGCTCCCGCCCGAGCGGGGAGAAGGCCAGCAGTGGAACCGGAAGCCCGGCAATCTCTACAGCACGCCGCGGATGGTGGAGCTCGACCCCTCGCGGGCGAGTACCGTCACCCTCGTCATAGATCAGGAGATTCCGCCGATCCCCGACCCGGCCGACACCCGGTATGTCAAGCACGTGAAGATCCAGTCGGAGCGGCTCACCAAGTTTTGGGGGCGGCCCATGTTTCTGGGCGCGCACGTGCTGCTCCCCGAGGGATTCGAGACTCATCCTAACGCGCGCTATCCGCTGGTGGTGAATCACGGGCATTTCCCGGCCGATTTCGGCGGGTTCCGGCCGGAGCCGCCCGATACCACGATCCCCTGCGAATACAGCGCGCGGTTTAGGCTCGATTGCTATAACCGCATTCAGGGGCACTATGCTCATCAGTTCTACCGGGACTGGACCGGTCCGAACTTCCCGCGCGTGTTACTGATCGAGATCCAGCATCCCACGCCTTACTACGACGATTCCTACGCGGTGAACTCCGCCAACAACGGCCCCTACGGCGACGCGATCATGCACGAGCTCATCCCTGAGATCGAGCGCCGGTTCCGGGGGATCGGCCAGGGCTGGGCGCGCTTCACCTACGGCGGCTCGACCGGCGGCTGGGAAGCGATGGCGGTGCAGATGTTCTATCCCGAGGAGTTCAACGGAGCCTGGGTCGCCTGCCCCGATCCGATCGACTTCCGCGCCTACACCGTGGTGAACATCTACCAGGATACCAACGCCTATCACCTCGAAGGTCCGTTCAAGCGCACTCCGCGGCCGGGGATGCGGGACTGGCTGGGCCACGTGAGTACCACGCTCGAGCAGATGAATCATCGCGAGCTGGCCCTGGGCACCAGGAGCCGCTCGGGCGACCAGTGGGACATCTGGGAAGCGGTCTATTCACCGGTTGGACCGGACGGGTATCCCAAGCCGATCTGGGACAAGCTCGCTGGGAAGATCGACCGCAGTGTCGCGGAGTACTGGCGGGAGCACTACGACCTCTCCCACATCCTGCGGCGCGATTGGAAGACGCTGGGCCCCAAGCTCCGCGGTAAGCTCAAGATCTATGTGGGCGACATGGACAACTACTACCTCAACAACGCGGTGTATCTGGTCGAGGAGTTTCTGAAGAGCGCCGATCCGCCGGCCGACGCCGAGGTCGATTACGGCGACCGGGCCGAACACTGCTGGAACGGCGATCAGAGCCGGGCGAACGCCTTCTCCCGGCTCCGATATCACCAGATGTTCATTCCGCGGATCATGGACCAGATCCGGCGGAATCATCCGCCGGGGGCGGATACGCTGAGTTGGAGGTACTAGGTCAGGGTATTCGCACGGTGCCGCCGATCCCGATACCGCCCGCGGCGTCCAACGTGGAGACTAGTCCGCCCAACCGGAGCTGCGCCGCTACTTCGGCCTGGAGATTCGCGAGCGCAGCGCTCGACCTGAGGGTGGCGTTCACCCGCGTGAATGCCGCCTCCGAAGTGCTGCCGAGCCGGACCAGATCGGAGAGGACTGCCATGGCCACCACGCGGCGCTCCGCCGGAGCGTTGCGGTACACCCGAACCAGCGCGCTGTCACCGACGCCGGCTTGCAGCGCGTCGCCCGCGATCGCCAGCTCCGCGGTGGTTCGCTGCTCGATACCGGCCTCGGCCATGAACCGGGACGCCCGCACCAGCGTCGTCAGCCGGGCTTCCACCGCGGCGGCGATCCGGTCGGGGGGAACCCGCTTGGCCTGGCCCTCGGCGACCTTGCTCTCGAGCAACGAGACGGGAACGTTCGCCTGCGCGGCGGCCTTCATCGCCGCCTCGATCCGCGCCTCTGCGGTCTTCCCCTGCTGGCTTTCGGAGCCCGAGCTCTGCGCCGCCAGCGGGAACGCGATCAGGACGACCGCCGGAATCACTGCCGCGTACAACTTCGATCTCATATAACCTCCTAGTCTCGGGACGGCCTTTCTGCCGCCTCAACCGATAGACGGGCGGCAGGCCGCAATGGTCACCTCGCGGCCGGTGCGCGCTGCGCGGCAAAGAACGCGCAGAGGGTCGCCCGGGCCCGATGGACCCGCATTTTGACCGCGCTCGGCGTGGCGTTCGTCAGCTCGGCGATCTCCTCGTAGGTGTAGCCGGCATCGTGCTTCAGGAGGAACGCCTCGCGGAGCACGGGTGAAAGCCGGCTGAGCGCCTGCTTCACCACGGGGCCTTCCTCGATGTCGCCGGCGCGCTCATCCGGGATCAGGTCGGCCTCCGCGACGGCGCTGAGAGGGATACCTAGCTGGCGGACGTTGCGCAGGTGATCGAGGCAGAGGTT
>JBQTHV010000089.1:0-8326 GCA_052389555.1 Gemmatimonadales bacterium
GGCGATTTCCCGGTGGCGGTCGAGGAAGGCGCCACCATGGTGCGGCTGGGAACCTTGCTGTTTGGAGAGCGGCCTCGATGAGCGACAACGCGTTTCACCTCACCTCGCACGACGTTCGGGCCCAGGAATTCCAGAAGGCGCTCCGGGGCTACGATCCTGCCCAGGTGGACGAGTTCAAGCATCGCCTGGCCGAGGAGATCGACCGGCTGGTGCGGGACCGGGTTCAGCTGGACGAGCGAGTGAGAAGCATGAGTGAGCAGCTCAAGTCCTATCGGGACCGGGAGCGCGCGATGAATGAGGCGCTGGTCTCGGCCCAGCAGCTCCGTAGCGAGATCCAGGCGCAAGTGGACCGGGAGCGGGAGGTGTCCCTGCGAGAGGCGAAGGCGGCGGCGGACCAGATCCTGCTCGAGGCCCGGGCCGAAGCCGATCGGCTCCTCCAGAACGCCCGCGCCGAGGAACAGCGCCTGACCCACGTCAACGAAGCGGCCCGCCGGCAGTTCCAGAGCTACCTGGCAAGCCTGCGGCAGCTGGTCGAGCGACAGCTCGCCGAGATCGTCGCATTAGGCAGCGACCGGGATCTCGACAGCCAAGACCGAGCCCTCCGCCGCCCCGCCTGATGTCGCCGCCCCGGACCTTGCTTCCCTGGCCCGACCAGGGCGCCGACGCGTTGGAGCGGGACCTGCTCGCGCGCTGGAGAGCCGAGCGCTTGTTCCAGGCGGCGCAGGAAGCCCGGCGTGACGGTCCGCCGTTCGTATTCTTCGAGGGTCCGCCGACGGCCAATGGCCGGCCCGGGATCCACCACGTCTTCTCGCGAACCATCAAGGACCTGTTCTGCCGGTTCCGGGTTATGCAGGGCCATTCGGTCACCCGGATCGCGGGCTGGGATACCCACGGGCTGCCGGTCGAGATCGAGGTCGAGAAGTCGCTCGGCCTTTCCGGGAAGAAGGCGATCGAGGACTTCGGGGTGGCCGAGTTCAACCGGCTCTGCCGGGAGAGTGTGTTCACCTACCAGCGGGAATGGGAGCAGCTCTCCGACCGGATCGGGTACTGGCTCGACTACGAGCATCCCTACATCACCTGCACGCCGGCGTACATCGAGTCGGTCTGGTGGCTGCTCCAGCAGCTCCACCGGAAGGGACTCCTAACCCGCGGTCACCGGGTGTTGCCCTATTGCCCCCGCTGCGGCACCGTGCTGTCGAGCCATGAGCTGGCCCAGGGCTATGAGCCGGTCCAGGACAAGTCGGTCTACCTGTCGTTCCCGCTCACGGACGGCAGCGGGCGCGAACTGGTGCTGTGGACCACGACGCCGTGGACCCTGCCCTCCAACGTGGCGGCGGCGGTGCATCCGGATCTGGAGTACGGGGAATACCGGTATGGCGACCGCCGCTTGATCCTGGCGACGGCACGCGAGGCGGCCCTGGCGGACCTGCACCTAACCCGGGAGCGCACCCTGCCGGGCCGGGCGCTGGCGGGACTTCGCTATCGCCGGCCGCTCGACGTGGTCCCCCTTCCCGATACGGGAGCCCACTCGGTGGTTGTGGCCGAGGAGTTCGTGACCGCGGACGAAGGGACCGGGATCGTCCACCTGGCGCCCGCCTTCGGTGCCGACGACTATGAAGCGGCGCGGCACCATGGCCTGGCCATGGTGCGGCCGGTGTCGCCCGAGGGGAGCTTCAGCGGCACCACCTGGCCCGCGCTGGAGGGGCGGCTGGTCACCGCGACGGAGACCAACGATCTCATCATTCAGCGGCTCAAGGAAACCGGCCGGCATCTCCGCACCGAGAGCCATCTCCATGACTACCCGCACTGCTGGCGCTGCCAGAGCAAGCTGATCTACTTCGCGAAGGACTCGTGGTTCGTGCGGACCTCGGCGATCAAGGATCGGCTCCTTGCCCTCAACGCCGAGGTCGGGTGGCATCCGCCCGAAGTCGGGGCCGGACGGTTCGGCGATTGGCTGGCCAACAACGTCGACTGGGCGCTTTCGCGCGATCGCTACTGGGGGACGCCGCTGCCGGTCTGGGTCTCCGATCGCGATCCGGACCGTATCGAAGTGATCGGGAGTTTCGCAGAGCTCGCGGAGCGGCTCGGCCGGCCCCTGCCGCCCGACTTCGATCCCCACAAGCCCGGCATCGATGAGCTGATCTGGCCGGATCCGGATGGCGGAACGATGCGGCGGGTCCCCGAAGTGATCGATGCCTGGTTCGACTCGGGGGCGATGCCCTCGGCGCAGTGGCATTACCCGTTCGAGCCCGACGCCAAGTTCGCGCGCCACTTCCCTGCCGATTTCATCTGCGAGGGCGTGGATCAGACCCGCGGGTGGTTCTACTCGCTGCTCGCCATTGCTGCGGGGGTATTCGAGCGGGTCCCCTATCGGCACGTCGTGGTGAACGAGCTGGTGCTGGACGCGCAGGGCCATAAGATGTCGAAGAGCCGCGGCAACGTGATCGAGCCCGAGGTCCTCATTCGGGAGTTCGGGGCCGACGCGGTGCGCCTGTTCCTGCTCGCCGCAAGCGAGGTCTGGAAGACCAGACGGTTCGACCGCGAGGGCATCGCGGAAGCCGCCGGAGGGTTCCTCAACACCCTGCGGAATGCCTACACGTTCCACACCTGGTACGCGGGTGGTGTCACCCCAGCAGATCCGCTACCCGACCCCGACTTGCTCGACCGATGGCTCTTGAGCCGGCTCGCCAACACCGTCACCGTAGTGGCGGAGGCCTGGGAAGGATATAACCCCACCGCAGGGGTGCGGGCGATCATGAGCTTTGTAGTGGACGATCTGTCCAACTGGTGGATCCGGCTCAGCCGGTCCCGCTTCTGGGCACCAGAGCGCGAGGCAGAGCCGGCCGCGGTCGGTCTCCTCCACCTGAGTTTGGTGACCGTCAGCCGGCTCCTCGCGCCGGCGGCGCCGTTCGCGAGTGATTGGCTGCACCGCGCGCTGACCGGCGAATCGGTGCACCTGGCCCGGTTCCCGGTGGTGGAGCCTCGGCGGGACCAGGAGCTCGAGACCGCGATGGCGTCGGTGCGTCGCCTCGCCTCCCTGGCGCGCGCCGCGCGGGAGATGAAGAACCTGCGAGTTCGGCAGCCGCTTCGGCACATGAAAGTCGCGGTGCCGCGTGGGGCCGACAGCGATCGCTTCCGGGGCATGCTGCCCCTACTCGCGCAGGAAGTGAACGTGCGGGAAGTGGAGGTCGTGTCTTCCGATGCCGAGCTGGTGCGGCTCAAGGCACGCCCCAACTTCCGCGAGCTGGGGAAGTCCTTCGGCAAGAATACCCAGCTCGCCGCTCAGGCGGTGGCCACGCTGTCGGCCGAGCAGCTCCGAAGCCTGGAGGACGGCACCAGCGTCGTACATCACTTGAACGGCACCGCCTACCTCTTCGAGCCCGCCCACGTCACCGTCGAACGCCAGGTCGTGAGCGACTGGCTCGTGCAGAGCAGCGGGAGCTTCGTGGTCGCGCTCGATCCGTACCTGACCGACCAGCTTCGGGCGGAGGGGCTGGCGCGCGAGGTGGTCAACCGGGTCCAGCGGTTGCGAAAAGACGCCGGCTACACTTATTCCGTGCGCATCGAGCTGTGGATCGAAGGTCCGCCGCCTGTGCTGGAAGCGGCTCGCGCCCACGGGGAGTACATCCGGGGAGAAACTCTGGCGCGTGTCCTGCACCTGGGTGAGCGCGCTCCGGCCGCGGACCGGCAGGAAACGGTGGAAATCGACGGCCATTCGGTCGTCCTAGCAATGATCCGCTATTCGGCGGATCGGTCGTAATGGGTCAGTTCACCATGGAAGCACTATGAACAAGCAGCAATTGGAGCACCTCGAGAAGCGCCTGCTCGACGAGCGGGCCCGGGTGATGAAGGAGCTCGGATACTACGACGACGCCTTCAGCAACAGCTTGCAATCGTCCGACGGTGATCTCTCGTCCTACTCGTTCCACATGGCGGATCAAGGCACCGACACCTCCGAGCGGGAGAAGCAATTTCTCTTCGCCTCGCAGGAAGGCCGCTACCTCTGGCACGTCAACCAGGCCCTCCGGCGGCTCTACGGCGATCCGGAGCGCTTCGGTCGCTGCGAGAATTGCGGCGAAGAGATCGCCTTCGAGCGGCTTGACGCGCTGCCGCACGCCCGGCTCTGCATCAACTGCAAGGAGCGCGAGGAAAATGAGAAGCGGCGCTAGGCCGCCGGCGCTCTTCTGGGCGGTGGCGCTGGCGATCCTCATCGCCGATCTCGTCACCAAGCGGCTGGTTGAGCTACACCTGCTCCCGATGCCGCCGGTCACGATCCTGGGCGACTGGGTCCAGCTTCGCCTGGTCTATAACGAAGGCGCCGCGTTCGGCCTCGATCTGGGCTCCTACTCGCGCTGGATCTTCATGGCCCTGGCGGCGGTGGCGGTCGTCCTGCTGTATCGCCTGTCGGCGAACAGCGCGCGCTTCGATACGTTGCGCCAGCTCGCCTGCGGATTGGTGACCGGCGGCGCGGCGGGCAACCTGATCGATCGGATCCGTCACGCCCACGGGGTGGTGGATTTCATCGATGTGGGGATCGGTCTCCACCGGTGGCCCACCTTCAACGTGGCCGACATGGGCGTGAGTGTCGGCGCGATTCTCCTGGCCATCTCGCTCTGGCTCGAGGATTCCCGCCGCCGCGCGGCCACGGCCTCGGCCTCCTGAGGCCAGCGTGGCCCCCGGGGCGCGCCTGCCCGCGGTCGCGTTCTCGGCAACCGATCCTGCCCCCCAGCGCCTCGACCGGTTTCTCGCCGACCAGCTCGATCTCTCGCGTACCCAAGCCGCCCGGCTGATCGCCGACCAGCGGGTTAGGATCGGCGGCAAGGTCGCCCGCGCGTCGCGCCTCGTCGCGCGGGGCGAGCTGGTCGAGGTGGAGCTTCCCGAGACCAGACCGCTGTGCCAGCTGCAACCGGCCGCCGCCGGCCTGCCGCCGATTCCCATCGTTTACGAAGACGACCATCTCGCGGTGGTCAACAAGCCCGCCGGTCTGGTCGTGCACCCCGCGCCCGGCCACTGGGATGACACGCTGCTCCATGCGCTCCGCGCCCGAGGCACCCGCCTCTCCACCGGCCCGGCTCCGGAACGGGCCGGCATCGTGCACCGGCTCGATCGGGATACCAGCGGACTTCTCCTGATCGCGAAGACCGACCTGGCGCATCGCCGCCTCGGTACCGCGCTGGCTGCCCGGCTGATCCGGCGAGCCTACGCGGCCTTGACCTGGGGGCATTTCGATCGTGACCGGCTCACCATCGAAGCACCCATTGGCCGTCACCCGGTTGACCGCAAGCGGATGGCGATTCGCCCCGAGGGTCGCGCGGCACGAACCGACCTTACGGTCATCGCGCGGCTGGCGGTCTGTGATCTGGTTCGTGCGGACCTCCAGAGCGGGCGCACCCACCAGATCCGGGTCCACGTGAGCTCGGCTGGCCACCCGGTGGTGGGTGATCCCGTCTATGGGCAGGGCGGGGCGCGCCGGGTCAGCGGAGCGCTTCGCCCGGCGGCCGAGCGGCTGGAGAAGGCTACCCCGCGCCAGGCCTTGCATGCGGCCTGGCTCGAGTTCGCCCATCCGGCAACCGGTGACCTTCTCGCGTTTCGCGCGGAATGGCCGCAGGATCTGGCGCCGGCACTGGCGCAGGTGCTGCCCGATAGCGTTGATCCGGCCACGGCGCTGACCTATCTTGGCTTTTTCGGACCTGTGAGCGATGGGTGACGCGGCTCGGGAGCGCGTCGTTATCTGCCGGACCGGCGCGGAGCGGATCGCCATTCCGGTTACCCTGGTACGCGAAGTCGTCGCGCTGCCGCTGCTCACCCGCATCCCGGGCGCGCCCGGTGCGGTCCGGGGATTGGCCAATGTCCAGGGCGTGCTCGTTACGGTGCTGAATGGCGCAGCCCTTGCCGGGCTCGATGACGCGGGGGCCGGTGAGTGGCTGGTGGTCCTCACCGCGCGACAGGGCCACGTCGGACTGGCGGTGGACGAAGTCGAAGAGCTCGTCGCGGGCGGTGGCCAGGCGACCAGGATTGTCGAGCTCGAGACCATCGATCACCAGCTCGCGGCCCCGAGCTAACCCGGAGAGCGAACTGTGTCCAAGACCGTGCTCATCTGCGACGACGCGATCTTCATGCGGACCATGATCTCGGATATCCTCACCCAGGGCGGGTATCGCGTCGTGGGCGAGGCGGAGTCCGGGGCGCAAGCCATCGAGAAATACCGCGAGCTGGGGCCCGATCTCGTCACCATGGATATCGTGATGCCCGACATGGGGGGCATTGAAGCCGTTCGGGCGATTCGCAAGGAGTTTCCCGACGCGCGCATCCTGATGTGCAGCGCGATGGGACAGCAGGGGCTGGTGATCGAGGCCATCCAGGCCGGCGCCAAGGACTTCGTGGTCAAACCCTTCCAGCCCTCACGAGTCCTCGAGGCGGTCCAGCGGGTCCTCGGATAGCGGCCGTGGACCTGGCTCGCTACACCGCGCTTTTTCTTTCTGATAGCCGCGACCACATCCAGCGCTGCAACGAGCTCCTGCTGGGCTGGGAGCGCGCGCCGGGTTCTCCCTTTCCGACCACGGAGCTGTTCCGCTCCTTTCATTCCCTGAAAGGCTCATCGGCCACCCTCGGCCACGAGGCTGTCGCCGAGCTGGCTCATGCGGGTGAGCAGCTGCTGGCCGCCATTCGGGACGACGTGCTGGTCCCCTCGCGCGAACTGGTGGACTTCTTGTTCCAGGCGCTCGATGCGGTGAGTGAAGGCGTAGAGGCGATCGGCCGCGGGGAAGAGGCACCCCGTGCCGAGGCGCTCCTTCCCGATCTCCTGGCTCGGGTTCCCGCTTCGACTCGCGATGCACCGCGCGTCGAGCGGAGAGCCGTGCCGCGGCCGGACCCGCCGCTCGGCGCGAGCCAGGAGGCCCGCGCCTCCGGACGTCAGGTACGGGTGGAGCTCGAGCGGCTCGATGCGCTGCTCAATCAGGTGAACGAGCTGGTGGTGGCCCGGAATCGGCTCGCCGCGATTGCCGATCGGGAGATCGGGTCCGAGTTGGAACAGTTGAGCGGACGGGTGTCGGGGCTGGTGAGCCGGCTCCATGGTACGGTGCTGCGGGCCCGGCTTGCCCCGATGCAGGAAGTCTTTGCCGGATTTCCCCGACTGGTTCGGGACCTGGGCCGCGAACTCGGGAAGGAAGTCCACCTCGAGCTGCTGGGCGCCGAGATCGAGCTGGACCGGTCGGTGCTGGATAGCCTGGCCGATCCGCTTACCCATCTTATTCGCAATGCGGTGGATCACGGGATCGAAACCCCGGTGGAGCGGGTCGAAGCCGGCAAACCGAGGGAGGGCACCGTGCGGGTTAGGGCAGAGCGTACGCCGGAGGCGATTATCCTGACCGTGGCAGACGACGGCCGCGGCATCGACCGGGCCGCCGTCCTTCGCCGCGCGGTCGAGCTCGGCCTGCTCCTGCCTGAGGCCCCGCTGCCCAGCGCGGCCGACCTGCTCCGCCTGCTGGCCCAGCCAGGCTTTACGACGAGCGCTTCCGTAACCCGCGTCTCGGGACGGGGAGTGGGCCTCGATGCGGTGCTGGACCGGGTCCGCGCCCTCGGCGGGCGGATCGAGCTCAAGACCACGCCCGGCCGGGGGGCCACGGTGCTGCTGCGCCTGCCGGCGAGCCGCACCCTGCTCGGCGTGCTGGTGGTGCGCACGAATGGAGAGCGCTATGCAATTCCCTTCAGCGCAATTGCCGAGGCGGCGATGCAGGACGGCGACGATCGCGAGGTTACCTTTCGAGGCGAGGCGCTTCCTACGGCGGATCTTGGTCGGATGATCGGGCTCGGCGAGCCGCCGGCCCAGCGCCGGCCGGCCATCGTGGTCGAGCGCGGCGGCCGCCGCACCGCGCTGGTGGTCGATGCGTTGTTGGGCCGGCAGGACGTGGTGCTGGAGCCGTTCGCGATGCCGGCCGGACTGCCGCCCTGGATTGCCGGCGCGACGATCCTGCCCGACGGGGCACCGGCGCTGCTGCTCGATCCGGGGGGGCTCTTCTGATCCACCGATTACGCCGATGAAACGGATGAATAGATCCACAGATTACACAGATTACACAGATTCGGATCGTGGAACAGGAACCATTCGTTTCTTCGACTCTTCAATCTGTGTAATCTGTGTAATCTGTGGATCACAAAACCTCTGCGTCATCTGCGGATCGGCTCACCTGGCCACGGGAGCATGAACTCGCCCCCGCTGACCGCCCTGGAGCGCGACGCCCTGCGCGAGGTCGCCAACATCGGTGCCGGTCACGCGGCCACCGCGTTGTCGCAGATGACCGGGGGGCGCATCATGATCAGCGTGCCG
>JBQTHV010000090.1:0-54008 GCA_052389555.1 Gemmatimonadales bacterium
CGCCACCGGGGCGCATGATACGGATCCGGCCTCGCACGTATAGCGGGCCATTGGGGCGTGCTTCGATCGTCGTCTCGTCCGGCTCTGGCTCCTGCGGGCCCCCGTCAGGCCGCTCGAAATGCAGCGCCCCGGTGGGACATGTCATCACCACTTCGGCAATCCGGTCAGCCGTCGCGGCGTCAACCTGGACCCAGGGTCGCTTCAGCGGTTGAAATACTTCGGGGTAGCGAGGTTCAGCCTTTTCATCCGCCGAGTCGCTCACGAGGCGGGGCTCGTCAGGAACAGGTGGAGGACGCGAGGCAGGATGCCCCCGTGGCGCAGGTATTCAATCTCGACCGGTGAATTGAGCCGCACCTGCGCCGGGAACACCGTCGCGGCGCCCTGCTCGGCCACCGCTCGCACGGTCACCTTGCCGCCCGGCTTGAGTCCCTGGGCCTGTCCCGTGATGCTGAAGACCTCTTTCCCGGTGAGCCCGAGGGTCTCCCGATTCTGGCCGTTCTCGAAGGTGAGCGGGAGCACCCCCATCCCCACCAGGTTGCTGCGGTGGATCCGCTCGAAGCTCTCGGCGATCACCGCCTTGACGCCGAGGAGCGCGGCACCCTTCGCGGCCCAGTCGCGGCTGCTCCCGGTGCCGTATTCCTTTCCCGCGATCACCAGGAGCGGCGTGCCCTCCTGCTGGTAGCGCATCGCGGCGTCGTAGATCGACAGCACGTCGCTGCTCGGGAAGTGAATCGTCCAGTTGCCCTCGCGGTCCGGTACCAGCTTGTTCTTGATACGCACGTTGCCGAACGTGCCGCGCATCATCACCTCGTGATTTCCGCGCCGGGCGCCGAACGTGTTCCAGTCGAGCTGCTCGACCCCATGCTCGAGGAGATACTTCGCGGCGGGACTTCCTTTCGGAATCGCGCCCGCGGGGGAGATGTGGTCGGTGGTCACCGAGTCACCGAGAGAGACGAGAACTCGGGCGCCGGTGATATCGCGTGGCTCGGCGCTCGGCGCTCGGCTCTCGGCCTGAGCAGTGCCGAGTGCCGAGGGCGGAGTGCCGAGTCCCTGGAAATAGGGAGGTTCACGGACGTAGGTCGAATCCGGATCCCAGGCGAATGTGTCGCTTTCGGGAACCGGCAGGTTACGCCATTCCTCTTCACCCTCGAACACCGACGCGTACTTCGCGGTGAAGAGCTCGGGCCGAACCGAGTCGGCGATCGCGCGGCTGATCTCCTCCGGCGTGGGCCAGAGATCGCGTAGATAGACGGGATTTCCCTGCGGGTCATTCGCCAAGGGCTCCGTGGTGAGGTCGATGGTCGCCCGCCCCGCGAGCGCAAACGCCACCACCAGCAGTGGCGATCCGAGGTAGTTGGCGCGAACGAGTGGATGGATTCGAGCTTCGAAATTCCGGTTGCCCGAGAGGACCGCGACGGTTACCAGGTGGTTGCGTTCGATCGCGTCGGCGATCGGCTCCGGCAGCGGGCCGCTGTTTCCGATGCAGGTGGTGCACCCGTAGCCCACGATGTCGAAGCCGAGCTCTTGGAAATAGGGCATGAGCCCGGCGCGCTCGAAGTACGCCGTCACCACCCGGGAGCCGGGCGCCATGCTGGTCTTGACCCACGGCTTGCTCTTGAGGCCGCGCTCGACGGCCTTCTTGGCCAGGAGACCGGCCCCGATCATCACGGAGGGATTCGAAGTGTTGGTGCAGCTCGTGATCGCGGCGATCACGACCGCGCCATCGCCCAGCACCAACTCGTGACCGTTGAAGGTGACCGGGAACTGCTCCTCTTCGACGACCAGCGCCTGGGCCGCGCCGGCCGCCACTTCGCCGGCCGCCACGTTCGCGCCGCCCTCGCCGACCCAGGTCGAATAGTTCTGCTCTGCCACGGTGCGGCGGCCCGCCGGCGTAGCTGGAGGCATTAACCCGGGGAGATGCACGGAGAAATTCTTCTTGAGCTCCCGCAGGGGAACCAGGTCCTGAGGCCGCCGCGGTCCCGCGAGACTCGGCTCGAGCGTGTCGAGATCGAGCTCGAGCGAGCTGGTGAACTCGGGATCCCTCGTCGCGTCGGTGCGGTAGAGGCCGGCTTCCTTGCAATAGCGCTCGGTGCGACTGGCCTCGCGCTCGCGCCCGGTCCGGCGGAGATAGTCGATGGTCTGATCATCCACCGGGAAGAAGCCCACTGTGGCGCCGTACTCCGGGGCCATGTTGCCGATGGTGGCTCGGTCGGCCACGCCGAGGGTCGAGAGTCCGGGTCCGTAGAACTCGACGAACTTGTCCACCACGCCGTGCTTCCGGAGCATCTGGGTGACCCGCAGCACCAGATCGGTGGCGGTGGTGCCGACCGGCAATGCGCCGGTAAGTTTCACACCGATCACGTCGGGGATCACCATGAAGTACGGCTGGCCAAGCATCACCGCTTCCGCCTCGATCCCGCCCACACCCCACCCTAACACGCCGATCCCGTTGATCATGGTGGTATGAGAATCGGTGCCCACCAGCGTGTCGGGATACGCGGTGAGCTCGCCGAACTGGGGGCGGAGCTGCACGACGGGCGCGAGATACTCGAGATTCACCTGGTGGACGATCCCGGTCCCCGGCGGTACGACGCGGAAGCCGGTGAAGGCGCGCTGCGCGAACTTCAGCAGTTGATAGCGCTCCGCATTCCGGTCAAATTCCAGCGCCACGTTCCGGCGGAAGGCGTCGGGGGTGCCGTAATGGTCCACCTGGACCGAGTGGTCAATCACCAGATCGCAGGGGACCACCGGGTTGATGCGGGCGGGATCGCCGCCCAGCCGGACCATCGCGTCGCGCATGGCGACGAGATCCACTACGCAGGGCACCCCGGTGAAATCCTGGAGCACCACGCGGGCCGGCAGGAAGGGAATCTCTCCGCGAGCCGGGTCGTTGGCCCGCCACTGGGCCAGCCCGGCGACATGCGCCTCGGTGACGGCGCTCCCCGGCCGGTTGACGTGACGCAGCGCATTCTCGAGCAGGACGCGGATCGAGAACGGCAGCCGCTCCTTGAGTCCGTCGGGGCGGAAGATGACCACCGAATGGCCGTCGAGAGAAAGGGTGGTGCGCATGGTGCCAATAATAGTCGATCGTCGAGCTAATAGTCGTCAGTCTTCAGTCAACAGTCATCAGTCTTTCGGGCCGGCAAAAGACTGACGACTGACGACTGAAGACTGATGACTGAGGATTGCCACTATGCGTGCGCCTGCATCCATAACCCGCCGGGACGACGGTATCCTGATCGAATGGGATCGGGCCGGAGACCGGACGTTCTATCCGGCCCGGGCGCTCCGACTCGGGTGTCCCTGTGCCGAATGCGTCGAGGAGATGAGTGGGCGAGCGCTGCTCGATCCCGCGCGAGTAGCGGCGGACGTGCGGCCGCTCTCGATTCAGCTCGTCGGCGCCTACGGCATCCGGGTGCGCTGGAGCGACGGGCACGACACCGGGATCTATACGTTTGAGAGATTGAGGCAGGGACTAGGAGCTAGGGAGCTAGAGAGCTAGGGGGAATCGTGGTTCGACCGGGCGTTGGACTCGGAGTGATGCTGCTTGGCCTCTCGCTTCCCGGAAGCCTCGTCGCGCAGGGACAGGCGGTCGGCGCTTCAACCGGTGGGATCGCGGCGTTGCATCAGGCCGAGCGGATGCTGGGGCGCAACAAGCGTGTGCTGGTGATCGCGGCGCATCCCGATGATGAAGACACCGAGCTGCTCACGGTCCTGGTTCGGGGCGAAGGAGCCGAAGCGGCCTATCTCTCTCTCTCACGGGGTGAGGGCGGCCAGAACCTGATCGGACCGGAGCTGGGCGAGGACCTCGGGCTCTTGCGTACCGAAGAGCTGCTCGCGGCCAGGGCGCTGGATGGGGCGCGACAGTACTTCACCCGCGCGTTCGACTTCGGCTATTCCAAGACCATCGAAGAAACCGAGCGCTTCTGGCCGCGCGATTCGGTGCTCAAGGACGTGGTGCGGATCGTGCGTCGGTTTCGGCCTCAGATCATCGTGGCCATCTTTTCCGGGACGCCGCGCGATGGTCACGGGCACCATCAGTACTCGGCAGTAATGGCCCACGAGGCGTTCCGGGTTGCCGGCGATCCCGGCCGGTTCCCCGAGCTGCAGACCCGCGAAGGCCTGGCACCATGGAATCCGCTCAAGTTCTACCGCTCCGCCCGTTTCAATGCGGGCGATGCAACGGTTGCGTTGCAGGGCGGCGTCCTGGACCCCGATGTCGGCCAGTCATACCGGCAGATCGCGATGCGGAGCCGGAGCCTGCATCGCTCGCAGGACATGGGTATGCTGCAGGAACCGGGTCCGTCGGAGGTGTCGTTGACGTTAGTGGAAGACCGGACGGAAACGGCCGGCCGGACCGCAGGGCGGCGGGGCGGTAGGGTGGAGTTCTGGCAGGGGATCGACACGACGGCCGTCGACCTAATCCGCAGCGGCATCGAGGCCGAGGACCAGCGGCGCCACGCCACCGAGGCGGCGGCGATTCGGGCCGGGCTGGTGTTCGACGCCACGGCGGCCGACGGGCGGCTGGTGCCGGGACAGCGGGTTAGGGTTCGATTGCTCGCGTGGAATGCGGGCGTGAGGCCCGCCGGCGTCGAGATGGAGCTGCTGGCTCCGGCCGGGTGGAAGGCGGGCGCCTGTCCCTTCCCGCGGGTGAGCGTTGCGCCGGGTACCGTCGCATCGTGCGAGGTCGAGGTCGAGGTGGCGGTCGGTGCCGAGCCCAGCACGCCCTACTTCTTGAGGGTCGGGACTCGAGACTCGGCGCTCGGCCCGGCCACTCCCGCACTCTATGCGTGGACCGGCAATTCGGCCGAGTGGGGTGAACCGTTCGAGCCGGCGCCGCTCCGGGCGCGGTTCCGCTTTGTCCCGGAGGGAACCGCGGGCCAAGGGCGGTCGCCGGCTCCCGCCAGCTTCGCCCTGATGCGGGAGGTCGGCTACCGCTACCGGGACCAGGCGACCGGGGAAGTGCGTCGCCCGGTCTTCGTCGTGCCGCGGGTGAGCGTAGCGCTCACGCCCGGGACCGTGGTCTGGCCCACCGCGCGGAGCGAGCCCCACCGGTTCACGGTGACCCTGGAGCACGGGGCCGCCGACTCCACCACGGGGCGGGTGGAGCTCGAGCTCCCGCCGGGCTGGCCGGCGGTGGAACCTGAGCCTTTCGTCCTAACCCGCGAGGAAGAGCGGCACGTCGTGACCTTCAGCGTGCCTCTCCCCGGCCGGCCCGGGGAAGGCCGCTGGCCCATTCGGGCGGTCGCGGTCGACCGCCAGGGGCGCCGCTACGGGACCGGCCTGGTGCGGGTGGAGTACCCCCACATCCGGCCGCGTCCGCGGGTTAGGGACGCGGCCGGGGAGATTCGCCTCGCCTCCCTGGAGCTGCCGGCGGTCAGCCGGGTGGGCTACGTGCGGGGCGCCGCCGACCGGGTACCCGAGGCGCTCGCGGCCATCGGGCTCCCGGTCGAACTGCTCGATGCCGAGGCGCTGCGGCAGGGGGACCTCACCCGGTATGAGGCCATCGTCGTGGGCAGCCGGGCCTACGAGGTCGAGCCGGCCCTGCGCGAATCCAATGCGCGCCTGCTCGAGTATGCCCGCGCCGGGGGGCGGCTCGTCGTCCAGTACCAGCAGGACATGTTCTTCCGTGGATCGTTCCTGCCGGCCCCACTCGCCCTCGCGCCCCGGCACGACCGGGTCACCGACGAGCAGGCGCCGGTCGAGGTCCTGGAGCCCGCCCATCAAGTCCTAACCCGCCCGAACCGGCTGCGCGCCTCGGACTGGGACGGCTGGGTGCAGGAGCGCGGCCTCTACTTCGCGCGGAGCTGGGACTCCTCCTATCTTCCCCTGCTCGCCATGGCCGATCCTGGAGAGGTGCCGCTCAAAGGGGGGCTGCTGGTCCGGCCCCTCGGCCGGGGGACCTACCTGTACACCGGACTCGCCTTCTTCCGGCAGCTGCCGGCCGGCGTGCCGGGAGCCTTTCGCCTGTTCCTCAATCTGCTGGAGCCCCGGTGACCCGGACGGCAGGACCGCCGGGCGGCAGGCGGGCAGGATGGCTCAGGACTCGGCGTTCGGCCCTCGTTCGGTCCCCGGCGCCCGGCCCTCGGCTCTCCACCTTCCCGGGAACCATCGGGTGGCGGGTTAGGGTCGCTGCCGCGGCGGCGGCGCTGCTGCTCGGGTGTGGCGGCGGGGAGGGCAGGACGCCGATCGTGGTCTACTCACCGCACGGGCCCGATCATCTCGGCCTGCTGGAACGCGCCTTCGAGGCCGATTATCCCGAGTTCGACCTGCGCTGGCTCGACATGGGAAGCCAGGAGGTATTCGACCGGATCCGCTCGGAGCGCGCTAACCCGCAGGCCGACGTCTGGTTCGGTGGCCCGACTACGATCTTCGATCGGGGAGCGGCCGACTCCCTGCTGGCCCCGTACCGGCCGGCCTGGGCCGACCGGGTCGGGCCGCGCGGGATCGGGGCCGGCGAGCTCTACTGGCCGCTCTATCGCACCCCGGCGGTCATCGCGTTCAACTCGGTGGCCCTAACCCGGGAAACCGCGCCGCAGGACTGGGACGAGGTGCTGGCGCCGCGCTGGAAAGACCAGGTCATCATTCGCGACCCAATGGCCTCCGGCACCATGCGGGCGATCTGGGGGCTCATCCTCTATCGCAGCATCACGGCTACCGGCGATACGGCACAGGGCATGGCCTGGCTCCGCCGGCTGGATGGTCAGACCCGGACCTACGTCCTGAGCCCGCTGCTCCTCACCGAGAAACTGGCTCGCCAGGAGGGCCTGGTGACCCTGTGGGACTTGCCGGACGTGCTCATCGACGCGAAGCGCGGCCTGCCGCTCGGGTACCTATTCCCCACCAGCGGCACCGTGGTGATCGATGACGCGATCGCATTGGTCGGGGGAGCCCGCCACGCCGAGGCGGCCCGGAGGTTCATCGACTGGGTCGGGGAGCCGCGGGCCCTGCTGCTGGCTGCGCGAGAGGTCTTCCGGCTACCGGCCCGGCGCGATCTCCCCGCCGACTCGCTGCCGGCCTGGGTTGCCGAGGTCGAGGCCAGCATGGTCGAGGCGGACATGGACTGGGCACTGCTGGCGCGCGACGGAGCGGCCTGGATGGCCTACTGGGATCGGCGGGTTAGGAACACCGGCAAGTGATGGCTATTGGCTATCGGCTATTGGCTATTGGACGCGGCGTAAACCGGTCGGTCCCGCGTCCGCATCAGCCAATTCAAAGCCGCCGCCGAATCCCTATTGCTAATAGCCAATAGCCAATAGCCAATAGCCAATAGCCTGCTCCCCGTGCCTCCCTTCCTGAGCTTGCAGTCACTCACCAAGCGGTTCGGCCCGGTCACCGCGCTGGAGGGTGTCTCCCTGGACATTCCGCGGGGCGATCTCCTGGCTGTGCTGGGCCCGAGCGGGAGCGGGAAGACCACCGCGCTCCGGCTGCTCGCCGGATTCGAGACCCCGGACCAGGGGCGCATCCTGCTCGATAGGTCCGACGTGACGGCCCTCCCGCCCGCCGCCCGCCGGTTCGGGATGGTGTTCCAGCACTACGCGCTCTTCCCCCATCTCGACGTGGGGGAGAACGTGGGGTTTGGCCTGGAAAGCCAGCGGGTGCCCCAGGCGGAGCGGGTTAGGAGGGTCCGGGCCGCGCTGGAGCTGGTCGAGCTCGAGGGACTGGAGCGCCGCCGGGTGGGAGCGCTCTCGGGCGGACAGCAGCAGCGGGTGGCCCTCGCGCGGGCCCTGGCTCCGGAGCCCCGGGTGCTCCTGCTCGACGAGCCGCTCTCCAACCTCGATCCCGCGCTCCGGGAGCGCACCCGGCGCGAGCTGCGGGCCCTGATCCGGCGGATCGGCATCACCACCATCCTGGTCACCCACGAGCAGGAAGAAGCGTTCGACCTGGCCGATCACGTCGCCCTCCTGCACCAGGGCCGGCTCGAGCAAGTCGGCACGCCGGAAACGCTGTACCAGACGCCGGCCACGCCGTTCACCGCCGGCTTCATCGGGCGGTCCAGCGTGCTTCGGGTCGAGCTGCTCGCCATCGATACCGCAAGGGCGCGGGTTAGGGTTGCCGGCACGACGGCGGTGTGGGAGGTGGACGGCTCGGCGGCTGGACCGCTTGGCGGCTCGGGGGTCGGCGCTCGGCACTCCGCCCTGGGGAGCCGATCCTTGGGAGCGTCGGAACCTGACGCAGGCGAGGGATGGGTATTGTATGTGAGACCGGAAGCAGTGCGGTTCATTACGCCAACCGATGCCGACCTCACCGGCCAAGTCACCGAACGGCGGTATCTCGGCGGAACCGCGCTCTTTACGGTCAGCCTTCATGCCGAGCGCCGAGCGGCGAGTGCCGAGCCACCGGGTGCCGAGCCGCCGAGCGGTCCAGCCGCCGAGCCGTCTTTCCTCGAAGTCCTCGCCGAGCCCGAGATCGCCCGGGTCGGCGATCGAGTCGGCATCGCGCCGAAAGCCGGTGAGGGGCTGCATCTCTTCCGAGCGGAGTCGCCGGCATGATCCGGTCCCGGCGCCGGGAGCTGCTGGCGGTGCTGTTGCTGGTGCTGCTGGCGTGGCTGGTGGTGTATCCGCTCGCGATCACCCTGGCCGAGGCGGTCCGGTCGCCGGAAGGCTGGACCCTGGAAGGAGTGCGGCGGTTTGCGGGCGAGCCCACCGAGTGGCGCGCGCTGGTGGGGAGCCTGTTGCTCTCGCTGGGAAGCGTATTCGGCGCCGCTCTGGTGGGCGTCCCGCTCGGCGTGCTCACTGCGCGGGTTAGGTTTCCCGGCCGCCGCGCCGTGGCCACCTTGTTGAGTCTCCCGGCGGTGCTGCCGCCCCTGGTGGGGGTCCTCGCGTTCCTGTTCCTCTATGGCGAAACCGGGTTCTTCTCCCGGCTGGTGCAACAACTCTTGGGGCTCGCGCAGCCGCCCTGGCGGCTCACCGGCGGGGTGGCAGTGCTCCTGGTCCACGTAGCCACCATGTACGTCTACTTCTACCTCTTCACCCGGGCCAGTCTCGCCGGCCTCGACCCCGCGCTGGGGGAAGCGGCCGCGTCGCTCGGGGCGGGCCGCTGGCGCACCTTCCGCCGGGTGACCCTGCCGCTGCTCCGGCCGGCGCTGGCGGGCGCCGCCCTGCTCGTGTTCATGACCTCGCTGGCCTCGTTCAGCGCGCCCTACATTTTCGGGGGCAGTTTCCGGGTGATGACCACCCAGATTACCGCGACCAAGCTGAACGGGGATGACCGGCTCGCGATGGTGGAGACCGTCGCGCTGCTGCTGCTCGCGCTGGCCGCCTTGGTGCTGTTCCGGCGCACCGAGGGCGCGGCGGACCTCGCCGGCGCGGCGGGCGGAGGCCGGAAGGGCATCGCCCCCGAGCCGGTGCGGGTGCGGAGCCCGGCGGCCCAGCTGGCCCTCACCGGGTTAGGGTGGGGGCTGGCCCTGCTGCTCAGTCTGCCCCTCTTCACGCTCGTGGTGGTTTCGTTCGTCCCCCGAGGGACCTGGACCACCGAGCTCCTCCCGCCCGAGTACACCCTGGCGAACTACGGGAACCTGCTGGCCGATCCGGTCCGGCTCAAGCCGATCCTCACCAGCTTCTGGATGGCGGTGGCGGCGACCCTTGCCGCGCTGGCGCTGGCCCTGGCGGTCGCTCTGCTCGCGCGCCGGCGGGTTAGGGTTGCCGGTGCGCTCGAAGGGCTGCTCGGATTGCCCTGGGCGGTGCCGGGAACCGTATTCGCGCTCGCGCTCGCGACCACGTTCAGTGTCACCGCGCCGGCGGCCGGGCGGATCGTCCTGGTCGGCACGATCTGGATCCTCCCGCTCGCCTACCTGGTTCGTAATCTGCCGATCACGGGGCGCTCCGTGCTCGCGGGATTCCGCCAGCTGGATCCCTCCCTCGAAGAGGCCGCGATGTCGCTCGGGGCCGGCCGCGGCAGGATCCTGCGCCGGGTGATTCTCCCGCTGGTCCGTCCGGCGCTCCTGGCGGGCGCCGCGCTGGCGTTCGTCACCGCATTCGGCGACTTCGTGACCTCGATCATGCTCTACACCTACGACACCCGGCCGATCTCGCTGGAAATCCTGGCGAGCCTGCGGCAGGCGGATCTGGGCCAAGCCGCCGCGTTCGGCGTGGTCCTGATGGCCACCAGCGGGGCGGTGTTCTTCCTTGCGGGCGAGGGCCGGGCCACCGCCGGATGACGGCCGACGGCGAGTTTCGCCGGCTCTCGATCCTCATCGGGATCGCCTTCGTCGACATGCTCGGCGTCGCGATCGTGTTTCCCCTGGTTCCCCTTTACGCCCTTCGTTTTCAGGCGACTCCGTTCACCATCGGCCTCGTGATCGCCGCGTTCTCCATCGCCCAATTGCTCTCCTCGCCGGTCTGGGGCCGCCTTTCCGATCATTACGGCCGGCGGCCTGCCCTGCTGGGCGGGCTGCTCGGCGGCGCGATGGGCTTCACGATCTTCGGGTTCGCCGACAGCGTGTGGCTGCTCTTTCTCTCGCGGCTGATTCAGGGGGCTGGCGGTGGCCTCACCGGCGTCACCCAGGCGTATGTGGCCGACACGATAAGTCCCGGGAACCGGGCGCGTGCGCTCGGTTGGCTCTCGGCGGCGACGAACCTCGGCGTTATGATTGGTCCGGTCATCGGGTCGCTGACCTTCCATTTCGGTCACGAGTTTCCGGGACTGATCGCCGCCGCCCTGTGCCTCATCAATGCCGGGTTTGCCTGGCGCTGGCTGCCCGAGTCGAAGGCGCCCAGAGAACCTGGCCAGGTATCGGTGCGGAAACCGATCTGGCACGCGGCGTGGCTCGTGGTGCGGCACCCGCGGGGGCCTGTCTCCCGCCTGGTGTGGATTTATGCAGCCGGGATGCTGGGATTGTTCACCATGACCACCATCCTGGCGCTCTACCTCAATGCGAGGTTCGGCATCAGTGAGGCGACCATTGGGTACGTGTTCCTCTATATCGGTGCGCTGTCGGTGATCATGCGCCTGCTTCTGCTTGGACCGATCGTCCAGCGGCTGGGCGAGCCTTGGACGATGCGCACCGGAGCCATCCTGCTCACCCTGGGGCTGGTCGTGTATCCCCTGGCGTCGAGCTGGTGGTCGCTGGCGCCGATCATGGCGCTGGTGCCGATCGGGACCGCGCTGCTCTTCCCCGCGACGACCGCGCTCATGTCGCACGCTTCAGAGCGAAGCGAGGTGGGAACGACGATGGGCGTGGCTCAGACCTTCGCCGGCTCCTCCCGCGTGATCGCGCCGCTGATCGCGAGCTGGGCGTTTCAGCATGTGGGAGAGGCATCGCCGTTTCTGCTGGCCGGCGCCATCGTTGCGCTGGTCGGAGTGCTGGCGTTCCGCCTCGATGCGCCCGCGCACGGGCTTCGCGCCAGCGAGGAGCCGGCGTGAAGCGGCAGCGCGGAACCGCCCTGAAGACGCTGCCTCCGAGCGCCGACGCGCTGGCCGGCGCTACCTGGGCCGACATCCTCCCGTTCTACGAGGCGCTCGCGACGACCCGGCTCGATGCCGGGACGCTCGAGTCCTGGCTCAGGAACTGGTCGCGGCTCGAGGAAACCGTGTCGGAAGCCGCCTCGCTGGCAATGATCGCCTACACCTGTGACACCGGCGATCCCGCCAAGGAAGCCGCTCATCTGCGCTTCTCCAGCGAGATCGTTCCCCGGGCCGAAGAGCAGAGTATCCGGCTCGCGCGGCGCCTGGTGGACGTCGGGGTAGTGCCGGCGGGACTCGAAACTACGTTGCAGCGGTTCCGCGCCGCGATCGAGATCTTCCGCGAGGCGAACGTTCCCCTGTTCTCGGAGCTCGAGGAGCTCGGCGCCCGATACCAGCGGATTACCGGTTCGATGACGGCGGTCTGGGATGGAGTCGAACGGCCGCTTCCCCAGCTCACGCCGTTCCTCCAGGATCAGGATCGTGGGGTGCGCGAGCGGGCGTTCCGCGCCATGGTGACTCCCTACATCGAGCAACGCGAGGCGCTGGCCGACCTGTTCGATCTCCTCTACGAACGCCGCCAACGGGTAGCCCAAAACGCCAACTTCAGCGACTACCACGCCTACTCGTTCATCGCGAAGAACCGCTTCGACTACACGCCCCGCGACTGCGCCCGGTTTCAGGACGCGGTCGAGTCGGTGGTGGTGCCGGCCCACACCCGCGCGCTCGCGGCCAGGCGGGAACGGCTTGGGCTGGACCTGCTGCGGCCCTGGGATGTTACGGTGAATCCCTATCGGGAAACGCCCCTTCGCCCCTTTCAGACGGGGATGGAGTTGGCCCGGGGAGTCCGGCGGATTCTGGCCGCGCTCGACCCCGATCTGGGGACCCAGTTCCAGATGATGATCGAGGAAGCACTTCTCGACCTCGACAGCCGGAGGGGCAAAGCGCCCGGTGGTTACTGCGACACGCTGCACGTGCGAGGCCGGCCCTTCATCTTCATGAACGCCGCCGGGGTGCTCGAGGACATTAACACGCTGATCCATGAATCCGGGCACGCCTTTCACGCGTTCGCGGCGCATCGGCTCCCCTACATCTGGCAGCGCCATCCCGGCGCCGAAGCGGCCGAGCTCGCCTCGATGACGATGGAGCTCCTGGCGGGCCGTCAGCTCGGCCCCCCGCACGGGATGCTGGGCGAGCGGGACGGGGCAATCGCCAGGCTCGAGCACCTCGAGGACCTGCTCTCGAGTCTTCCGCACATCGCCTCGATCGACGCCTTCCAGGCCTGGATCTATACCAGCGGACAGGGGCTGGACCGGACCGCGCGCGATGCCGCGTGGCTCCGCATCCGGAGCCGGTTCGAGCAGGCCATCGATTGGAGCGGGTTACAGGCTGAGCGGGTGGCCCGGTGGTCCCGGCAGCTGCACGTCTATCTCTATCCGCTGTACTACATCGAGTACGGGATCGCCCAGCTCGGCGCCCTCCAGATCTGGCGCAATCACCGCCGCGATGGTCCGGACGCGGTGCGGGCGTACCGCCGGTTCCTCGCCCTGGGTGCCACCAGGCCGCTGCCGGAGCTCTACCACGCGGCCGGGGCGGCCCTCATTTTCGATCCGGTGGGTATGCGGCCGCTGATTGATCTCGTCGAGGAGGAGATGGATTTGCTGCGGGCGATGCTGAAAGACTAACTTAGGTGAGAGGTGAGCGGTGAGAGGTGAGAGGTCAGAGGTGAAGAGTGCCGAGCCACGAGCAACGAATAGCGAATAGCGAGTAGCGAATAGCGTACAACCAATAGCCAATAGCCAATAGCCAATAGCCAATAGCCGAATGCCCAAAGAAGAAGGCATCGAGATGGAGGGGATCGTGCAGCAGGTGCTCCCGGACCGCAACTACCGGGTGCTCCTGGAGAACGGTCACACCATCCTGGCCTACGCCGCCGGCAAGATGAGCAAGTTCAAGATCCGGGTGCTGGAGGGAGACCGAGTGACGGTAGTGTTATCACCCTATGACCTCACCCGCGGGAGGGTGATTTACCGGCACAAGTGAAGTAAGAGGGTAAGAAGTGAGAGGTGAGAGGTAAAAGTGAGAGGTGAGAGGGCCGATCCTACCCTCTCACCTCTTACCTCTGACCTCTCACCTTTTTGGTGCCAGCTCCGTGTTTACTTCGGCACCTTGGTCACATTTTCGGCAGCGGGGCCCTTGGCACCCTGCACGATGTCGAACTCCACCCGCTCGCCCTCGGCCAGGCTGCGGAACCCATCCATGCGAATCGCCGAGTGATGGACGAAGCAGTCCTTTTCGCCGTTCTCCGGGGTAATGAAGCCAAACCCCTTCGCGTCGTTGAACCACTTCACAGTACCGGTAACACGAGCCATTTCACCCATCTCCTGTTGGTGTTGCTGTTCCGGGACGGTGCTACGGGCACCTCCGGATTCCCGTGGACACGAGCCCATCTCGCGCCACAAATGTGACAGAATGCCACGGCCCAAAACCGCAGCTTATCGAATCGGGGTTATCGGAGTCTGAAGCCGGAATACCACAAGCCCTGCGGTGTAGTGCGCCACCAAAGTGGGGCCTGGGGGCGAAAAAGTCAAGATTGGGGCTCTTTAACGAAACAGCCGGGTTAGCATCTGGCCCAGCGGGCTCGGCGCCGCGCCGGCATCGCGCTTGGCTGCGCGATTGAGCGCCGCCAGAAACTCGCCGGCGTTGGAAAACCGCGCGCGGACGTCCGATTGCAGGGCGCGGCGCAACACCGCTTCGACTTCGGGGCCTACATCGGGGCGGCTCTCGGGAAGCGAGGGCGGCTCGTTCGTGGTTTGCCGCGCCAGCACCTGCACCGCCGTCGCGCCTTCGAACGGCGGCGCAGCGGTCAGCGCGAAGTAGGCGACCGCCGCCAGGCTATAGAGATCCGAGCGGCCATCCACGCGCTCGCCGAGGAGCTGCTCGGGACTGGCAAACCGCGGGGTGCCGCTCTGACTTGTGGCGCCGCCGAATTTTCCCTGGCCGCGGAGCGCGAGCGCGAGGCCGAAGTCGGTGATCCGCAGGCTCCCGGTTCGCTCGAACAACAGATTCTCCGGCTTGATGTCGCGGTGTACCAGACCGGCGGCGTGGGCTTGGGAGAGCGCGGCAAGCGCCTCCCGCATGAGACGCAATACGCGATCGAACGGCAAGGGCCCTTCCTGCTCGACCAGCTGGGCGAGGTTGGGCCCGGGCACGTACTCCATCGTGTACCAGATGAGGCCTCCCCGCCCGCCGATTTCATAGATATTGACGATGTTCGGGTGATTGAGCCGGGCGGCGAGCTGCGCTTCCCGGCGGAACCGTTCGAGGACCTCGGGATCCTGGATGAGGGCGGGATGGAGGACCTTGAGGGCAACCAGCCGCTCGAGGTGGAGGTCGCGCACCCGGTAGACCCGGCCGAAGCCGCCCGAGCCGAGCTCGTCGAGGAGCTCGTAATCGTCCCCTAACGCGCGCCGCAATCGTTTTTCCCACTGGCGGGCGCCTTCGCTGGCGGGTGCCGGCGCCGCGGTCTCCAGCAAGAGCGACGTCGAGAACTCGCCGGCTTCCGAGGCAAAATCCTCCAGCATTTCGCCCGCCGTGAGGTACCGCTTCCCGGGCGCTTCCCGAAGGCCCCGCATGAGCACCCGCTCGAGCGCCATGGGACACGCCGCGCGATGCTGGGTGGGCGGCGCGATCTCAGCCGGGTTAGGAGCAGGTTCGACCCCCGTGATCGCGTAGTACAGCACCGCTGCGGCACCGTAGATATCGCTGGTGGGATCGCCGGGCTGGCCGTCGCGGATTTCGGGTGCCATGAAGGGGAGCCCGCTCGGATGTTCGCCCGGGGGAACCGCCGGGAGGGTGTAGCTCGAGAAGCGCAGGTCGGTCAGCGTGCCGCGCCCGCCGGGACTCACCAGCAATCCGGACGGAACCATGCGCCGCACGATCACTCCCCAGGCGTGGGCATGCTCGAGCCCGCTGAGCAGGAAGCGCGCGAGGTTGTGCACATCGGGGATCGGGCGCGGACCGCGCGCCACCGACTCGTGGAGGCCCTCGCCGTCGATCCAGTTGCCGATCCGGTAGGCGACGTTGTCGATCACCCCCACGTCATAGACATGCCGGATCGCGGCATGATCGAGCCGCGCCAGCGCCTCGGCTTCGCGCAGAAACCAGACCCGTACCGCGTCGGTGGTGTAGAAGTTGAGCCGGATGCTCACCCGGCGGTTGAGCAACCGGTCCTGGCCCATGAATAGCACGCGCTCGACGTTGGCCGCGATCGAGCGTTCGAGGCGATAGCGGTTTCCCAGGATGGCTTCGGCGCGCTGCCAGAGGCCGGGCTCAACTACGGTCACGTGTCGCGCGCGATCTCCACCTGGTTGCGACCGCCATGCTTGGCCGCGTAGAGCGCCGAGTCGGCGGCGGCGAGCAGGGCGGCAGGGGTGCGGCCGTGGCGGGGCGATTCAGCGATTCCGAAGCTTAGCGTGGCGGTCGCGAACTCCGGGTGCTTGCTGGTCAGCTCCTGGAGACCCGCTTGCAGGCGATTCACCAGCGTGAGCGCTTCGGCCGCCGTCGTCATGGTGAGAATGACCAGGAACTCGTCCCCCCCGTAGCGTCCCACCACATCGAGCGCGCGCACCTGCTGGGAGAGGACTTTGCCGACCATCTGGAGATAACGGTCCCCCCCAGCGTGGCCCAGACTGTCGTTGATGAGCTTGAACCGGTCCACGTCGATCAGCGCGATCGTGGTCTTGAACTGATGCCGGGCCCCCCGCGACAGCTCGGCCTCGAGCCGGGCCTCCAGCGCGCGCCGGTTCGGCAAGCCGGTGAGCGCATCGGTGGTCGCCTGGCTCTCGAGCCGCTCCACCAGCTCGGCGTTCTTGAGCGCTACCGCCGCGAGATACGCCAGGGTTCCGGCGAGATCACGCTCGGCGCGGCCGTACCGCGCTTCCTTGATCCGCGGCCCCATGAGCAGCACCGCCAGCCGCTCATTGTGGGCATCCAGCGGAATCAGCAATTCGGTGCCGGCGGGTAGACTTCCGTGGAGGCCGGTTTCCTGCGGGTCGGATACGCCGCCTTCGCCGGGCAGGCTCGCGTCGATGGGCGCGGCCTCGAGCGGCATGGGCACGGCGCTCTGATCCAACGTGCGATAGCGCTTGGGATGGTACTTGCCCTTGTCGGGACGATAGAGGCAGGCCCACCAGGCAAAGAACACTTCGCCCATGAAATCGACGATTAGATGTTCCGTCTCCTCGGGGGAATGCACCGAGGCGAGCAGGCGGGCCACCTGACGAAGCGCCTTGAGCTGAAACTCCGCTTCTTCCAGCGCCCCCTGCCGCTCCTGGAGCACCGCGCGCATCTCGAGGACCGTGGCCAGGCCGAGCGCAATCGATCCCGCCTCGGGTCCCATGGCGGGCCCCACGTGCGGGGCGGCGAGCACCGCAAGGTCGGTCGTGCCGGTGGTGCAGCGGCTCACCTTCACCGACGCATCGAAGCCCTCCGGCCCCCCGATCCGCTCGGGGCGAGCGCCGTCTCGGGCTACGGTCAGCCAGATCTGGTCGCTGCCGAAGCGCTCGGTGAGGACCTGCCGGCAGCGCTCGAATAGCTCCGAATCGGAGCGGGCGATCCGGCAGGCGGCCGCAAAGGCCGTGGGGAGACCGGGGCTGGCGCGGGTCAGCGATGGTGACATAAGGTACGGAAAATAGTCGCCCGGCCTATCGGAAATAGGCCCGAACCTGCTCACTCAGCTGCTTTAGCTCTGCAAGAAGAGTTCCCTGGAACTCGCCGCCACGAAACTCCAGCACTTCGATGAGGGCCCGGTGCCACCAGAGCAGCTCCTCCGGCGGCGCTGGTGCCACGCTTCGTGCGTACTCTGCGCCGAGGCGGCGAATATCGGTGAGGGCCATGCCGCAGGCATGGATCTCGGTAGCTATCCAGATATCCGCAACCCGGCGGGAGGCGCTCGCCAGCCGGGTCAGGGCTTCGAACCGCGACACCTTCCAGGGCCGTTCCCGGCCGGCCGGGTCGAAGCGAGGCTCCATCGCCGCCTCGACCGCCCCGGCCACCAGCCCGCCAAATCGGGTCGCGACGCTCTGCTGGATCGGGGCGATCCGGTCGAGCGGGCAGGCGTCGACGAGCTGCTTGAGAATGGCGGCCACGATGGTGGTGTCATCGACGGTATGGCGGGAAAGGATGATCGCGATGTTCGCGGTGCCCAGCAGCGGGTTATGTCCGTCGTAGCGGGATACCGGCCCCGGGTGATGCTTGGCGCAGAACGCCAGCGCGTGATGGATGCTGTCGCAGTACCCGTGGCGGAGCGTCAACGCAGTGAAAAGTGAAAAGTGAAAAGTGAAACGGTCACTGCCGCCGTAGCCGGGTTAGGGGATGCCAAGCAGCTTGTGGGTTTGCAGCGAGAGCCGCCACTGGGGATGCGCCAGGCAATACGCCAGGGCAAGCCGCGTGTTACGGTCGAGCTCCGGCCCGTCCATCGGCTGGAGGAAGAAGTGCCGGAAGGCCAGGTGGCAATACCGCTCCGGCTCGCCTCGCTCCTGGGGATACACCAGCTTGAGCTCGTCACCCGAAGTCACCACCAGTGGGGCGTCGGCCTTGGGGCTCACGCAGAGCCAATCGATGCCGGCTGGCGGGACGAGGGTGCCGTTCGTTTCGATGGCGATGGTGAATCCGTGCGCGTGCAGTGCCTCGATCAGCGGGGGATCGAGCTGGAGCAGCGGCTCGCCGCCGGTACAGACGACAAAGCGACGGCTGGACGGCCGGACGGCGGGACGGCCGGAAAGGAGGTCGGTCCTGCCGCCATCTCCTGGCCAAGTTGCGACCACAGCATCTGCCAGCTCATCGGCAGTGGCGAACTTTCCGCCGCCGGGACCATCGGTGCCGACGAAATCGGTGTCGCAGAACTGGCAGACTGCCTCGCTCCGGTCCGATTCCCGCCCGGTCCACAGATTACACCCGGCAAACCGGCAGAAGACGGCGGGGCGACCGGTGTTCGCCCCTTCGCCTTGAAGCGTGTAGAAGATCTCCTTGACGGCGTAGGCCATCGCAGAAAACTACAGGAGGTAGCGAGTAGGAGGTAGTAAGTAGGAGGTAGTGAGTAGGGAACAGCCTCGGCCGATGCAAAAACCACGCGTCGGCAAGTTTGGTCCCTACTCACTACCTCCTACTTACTACCTCCTGTGGGTATATGGTGCCGGGTCAGCAATACCGACCTCCGCAAACCCACGGAGCCGGAGCACGCACGCATCGCACTCGCCGCAGGAGCGCCCTTGGGCGTCGAGCCGGTAACAGCTTCGGGTGAGAGAGTAATCCACCCCCAGCGCCAGTCCCCTGCGAATGATCTCCGCCTTGGTGAGGGAAATGAGCGGTGCCTGCACCCGATAGCGCAGCCGGCCTTCCACGCTTGCCTTGGTGGCGAGATTCGCCATCGCTTCGAAGGCGCGGATGTATTCCGGCCGGCAATCGGGGTAGCCGCTGTAGTCGAGCGCATTCACCCCGATGAACATGTCGCTCGCCTCGAGGACCTCGCACCAGGCGAGCGCGATCGCGAGAAAGACCGTATTACGCGCCGGAACGTAGGTGCTCGGAATGGCCGCCGCGGCGCTGATCTCGGTGGCGGTCCTTCCCGTTGGCACGGGGAGATCCCCAGTGAGCGCCGAGCCTCCAATTCTGCCGAGATCGATATCGATGATTTCGTGCCGGACCGTACCGAACTGGCGAGCGACCGCTCGAGCGGCCTCGAGCTCGCCTTCATGCCGTTGCCCGTATCCGAAGCTCAGCGCTGTCACCTCGTATCCGTCCGCCCGCGCGATTGCGAGAGTTGTCGCGGAATCGAGCCCACCAGACAGAAGGGCAATTGCGGGCCGCGGGGTCCGACTGCTCCCTGTGGCCATCTAGCAGCCTCGTCCCGGTGCGGGCAGGGGCATTGTTAAGAGGGCCCGGAATCTCGGATTGCTGTGAAGCGGGTCGAATGGCGGATCGCAGCGGAGATGAAGCTGAAAGTGCAGGTCCCCTCTCGGGGTATAACGGCGGAGCCAGGCGAGAGCCCGTTCGGGTTGGCCGAGCGCTCCGTAGGCCTGGGCCAGAGCCTCGCCGGCCAGCGCGTTGACGACTTCGATGTCCGTCGTGAGCCGCCGGGCGGCTTCGAAGGCTGCTTCCGCGCGGGCGAACTCACCTCGTTCGACCGCGACCAAGCCGGCCGTATGGCGGGCCAGGAAATAACTGGGATCGACGGCAATGGAGCTGTCCGCCCATCGCGCGGCGCTGTCGTGGGCACGCCGCCAATAGTGGCCGAGCCCGAGAAAGGCGAGGCCTTGGGAATAGCTCGGGCCCACCTCGACGGACCGGCGCCAGACCTCGAGTCCGCTATCGCCCTGTCCAGTTTCGAAAAGGAGTAGCGCCAGCGTGTGCCATGCTTCGGGTGCGGTCGAGTCCAGCCTGATTGCCTGGCGGACCGATCGGAGCGCCGGGTCGTCATAGGTTGGGTCAACCCGCTTCGTTACTAGCGCCTGAGTCAGCCAGGCGTCTGCGCTCTTGGGATCCAACAGGAGAGCCCGCTCCACGGCCGCAACGGCGCGACGCAGCAGGCTATCACGAGGGATGTTTGGGACGGCGAAGGCTCTGAACTCGGCCCGAAGATATGATTTCGCCAGTGCAGTCCAGGCCGGAGCGTATGTCGAGTCTCGCGCGATCGCCCCATTTAGGGCTGCGATTGCCTCGACGATTCCCGCCGGGGTCCGGCGGTCATAGGCCCAAACCCCTCGTTGGTAGAGCGCGACGACCTCAGGATCGCGATTCTGGCCCGGATTGGCTTCCCGGCGGAGAGCGACCATCCAACCTCCGATCGCAACCGCGGCAACTACCGCGACGGCACCGAGGGCTCGAACGACTCGGCTCCCAGGGCGAGGCTGCTCCGCGTGTTCGGCGCCGCGTATCGCCGCGATAAATGACGCGACGTCGGGATATCGATCGGCCGGCGCCCGTTCCAGTGCCTTGAGGATGGCCCGCTCGACCGAGGCCGGCACCGTCGAACGAACCGAGCTCAGCGGACGAGCTGGCTCGGCAAGCCGGCGGGCCACGATCGCCTGCGCACTGGGCCCGCTGAAGGGCGGTTCGCCGGCCAGCATTTCGTACAGCATGGTCGCCAGGCTGTACTGATCGGTCCGGGCATCCACCCCTTCGGCGGAGGCCTGCTCCGGGCTCATATAGGTAGGCGTGCCGATAGAGAGGCCCGTGCTGGTCAGCCGCTCCGCACCGGTATCGATCAGGGCCTTGGCGATCCCGAAATCCAAGACGTAGAATTCGCCACCCGCCAGCAACACGTTCTCGGGCTTGATGTCCCGGTGAACGATCCCCGCCCGATGGGCGGCTTGCAGCGCATTCCCGACGGCCTCAGTGATCCGGAGCGCCTCCTCGATTGGGAGCTGGTGATCCCGACTCAACCGAGCTCGCAACGATTCGCCTTCGAGGTACGCCATGGCGTACCACGGCAGCGCGGTCCCATCCGGCGCCGGCAGCGTCCCGGAATCGAGAATCGGAACGATGTTCTGATGCTGAAGCCGGGCCGTGAGCCGGATTTCCCGAAGAAATCGGTCTATCCCGATGGCATGAGCCAGCTCGGGATGCAGGATCTTGATCGCGACCGCCCGCTCGTGGCGCACATCCCGCGCGAGCCACACGGTCGCCATTCCGCCTCGGCCGAGTTCGCGCTCGAGAATAAATCGGTCGCCGATCTGTAGGCCTGACCTCATCGCCCGCGTCCGAGGACGTGTCCCAACGCTCCTTCGAGAGTAGGATGCCGGAACGTGTGCCCCATGCCTTGCAGCACGTACGGCTCCACCCGCGCGCTCGCGAGGAGGGCCTCGTCGGCCATTTCGCTGCCATAGATGAGCCGCAGGACTGTGCGGGGCGCCACCATCACCGCCGGGCGGTGGAGAATCCGGGCCAGCGTCCGGGTCAGGTCCGAGTTCCGGAGCGGGTTAGGCCCCACCGTGTTGACCGGCCCCCGCATGGTGTCGCGAGTGAGGACCCGGTGAAAGATCTCGAGCAGGTCGTCGGCGCTGAGCCAGCTCATCCACTGCCGCCCACTCCCCAACCGGCCCCCCACACCCAGCCGGAAGGCCGGTAGCATCCGGGCGAGTAGCCCACCCGAGGGAGTCAGCGGAAGCCCGATCCGAAGTCGCACGACGCGAACCCCGGCAACCTCGGCGGATTCGGTCGCCTGCTCCCACGCGGTTGCCACTTCGGGGAGAAAGCCGCGACCCGGAGCGCTTGCCTCGGTGAGGAGATCGTCTCCCCGGTCTCCATAGATACCGACGGCGGAGGTGGATACCAGGACCCGGGGGCCCCCGCTGCTCCTGGCCTGCGCCATCGCTTCGGCAATGACCCGGGTGCCGTCTCGACGGCTCTCCAGGATGGCCTGCTTCCGCGACTCGGTCCATCGCCGCGCGATGTTTTCTCCCGCCAGGTGTACCACCGCATCGAGCCCGGCCAGAGCCTGTGGATCGAGCGAGAAACGGCTACCGTCTCCCCACTGGATCTCCTGCTCGCCACGCGGAGGCCGGCGTACGAAGCGGGTAACCTGATGTCCCCCGGTCGTGAGCACCGGAATCAGGAGCGACCCGATGAACCCCGACGCTCCGGTGATGCCGACTCGCAGGGAACCAACGCCGGCAGTCTTCGCACCGGCGTGCATAGCGAGGTCCGCGGCGGTCACGCTGTGCCGGTACCCGAGCAGGCGCTCGAGCTCCCGGAGCGCGAGGTTTCGCCCAAGGCGCATGCCGAGCGGCAGTTCGCACGTGATGTGGTCGTGAACGAACGAGCGGCCCGGATGCACCGGGTCAGGCTCGAATGAGTGGCGGTGGATCCACCGATCGAACGGTCCTTGCACCTGGATGTCGGTGAACCCGCGGTCCGGTTCCACCTCGGGATGCTCGTGGATCGTGGTATAGGGCGGCAACCACGGCACCCGAGCGCGGATCCGGACCCGGCTTCCGGGCTCGAGGCCGCCCGCCGTGCGCTCGAGGACCCGGATGCGGACCCAAGGTGGGGTGAGACGCTCCAGCGCGCCGGGCCGAGCGTGCCAGGCAAACGCCTCCTTGGCTGGAACCGGGAGCGGGCTGCGTCGTTCCACCACCAACTGGGTACTCATGCGCGCCAATCTACCGCTGGCGCACTTGTCGCGCCCGCTTCACCTTTTACTTTTCACGCTTCACTTTTCACCGACACTTAGCGGAGCGCCGTCCGATCGCGAACTCCTCCTGGACTATCAAGGACGCCGAGAAGCTCTACAACATGCGGGGCTGGGGGCTCGGCTACTTCCGCATCAACACCGAGGGGCACGTCACCGTGCACCCCGACCAGGCCAGCGATCGGGCGATTGATCTCTACCGGCTGGCGCTCGACCTCAACGCCCAGGGGATCGGCCTTCCTCTCCTGATCCGGTTCTCGGACATCCTGAAGGCGCGGATCGGCGCGCTCGCGGCGGAGTTTCACCGGGCGATCGACGAAGCCACCTACGAGGGTTCCTATACGGCCGTCTATCCGATCAAGGTCAACCAGCAGCGGCATGTTATCGAGGAGATCGTCCAGTTCGGCGCGCCGCACGGCGTGGGCCTCGAGTGCGGGAGCAAGCCCGAGCTTCAGGCGGTGCTGGGGCTCACCGATCGGACCGATCACCTGATCGTCTGCAACGGCTACAAGGACGAGGAGTTCATGCGGCTCGCGCTGATGGGCCAGCGGCTGGGCCATCGGGTGTACCTCGTGCTGGAGCAGGTCGGCGAGCTGGAGACCGTCTTACGAGTGGCCGGCGAGATGGGCATCACGCCGACACTCGGCGTCCGCATCAAGCTCGCGACCGAAGGCTCGGGACGGTGGGCCAAGTCGGGCGGGGAGCGCTCCAAGTTCGGTCTGAGCGCGGTCGAGCTTACCAAGCTGCTCGATCGGCTGGCCGAGGGCGGACGGAAGGACCTGCTCAAGCTGGTCCACTTCCACCTCGGCAGCCAGATCACCGATATCCGTTACATCAAGGCGGGCCTCGAAGAGATCGGGCGGTACTACGTGGAGATCCGGGAGATGGGCTTCGACCTCACCCACGTGGACGTGGGTGGCGGGTTAGGGGTCGATTACGAGGGCTCCAAGACTACCCGGGCGGCCAGCATGAATTACACCACCCGGGAGTACGCCAACGACGTGGTCTATAACATCGGCACGGTCTGCCGGCAGTTCGGCCAGCCGATGCCGCACCTCATCTCCGAGTCCGGCCGGGCGCTGACGGCCCACCACGCGCTGCTCTTGCTCAACGTCACCGAGGTTGAGGCGCACACCGAGCCGGTCATTCCGCCGCTCCGGGAGGATCCTCCTGCAGTGCTGGTGGAGCTCAAGGAGAACCTGGAGTCGCTCACCCTGGACCGGGTGGAAGAGGTGTTCCACGACGCGGTCTTTGCCAAGGAGCGGCTCCAGGAGCTGTTCGCGAGCGATGCGATCACTCTGCGCGACATGGCCGACATCGAGCAGTACTACCTGGCGACCATGAACGCGATCGCCTCGCTCATCGCGGCCGACAAGGCCAACTACCCCGAGATCGCGAACCACCTCGAGGCGACCCTGGTCGATCGCTACTTCTGCAACTTCTCGGTGTTCCAGTCCCTGCCCGATAACTGGGCCATCAACCAGATCTTCCCCATCGTGCCGGTGCACCGGCTGGAGGAGGAGCCGATCCGGCGAGGCACCCTGCAGGACATTACCTGCGATTCGGATGGCGTGATCGACCGGTTTGCCGGGGGCCGCAAGGGCAAGCCATGCCTCGAGCTCCACCCGTACCGGCCGGGCGAGCCGTACATCCTGGGGATCTTCCTTACCGGCGCCTACCAGGAGATCCTGGGCGACCTGCACAATCTCTTCGGGGACACCAACGCGGTGCACATCCGGCTGACCGACCGGGGGTACGAGATCACCGATCTGGTGCGGGGAGACACGGTCACCGAGGTGCTCAACTACGTGCAGTTCCACGCGCCCGACCTGCTCCAGACCTTCCGGCGCAAGGTGGCCCAGGCCATCGACCTCTCCCGGCCCGAGGCCAACGCGTTTATCGCGGATTATGTCGCGGGGCTCGAGGGGTACACCTATCTCGAAGGGGAGCTGCCGATCGACCAAGCAGTGGGTCCGAACGGGACTGGGCCGCTGTCGGCATCAACCGTCAACAGTCAACAGCCAACGGTGCCTGCGTAACCGCGCTACTCGTTACTGGCAATTCGCTGTTCGAGTCTGACTCGCGGCGTTCCACTCTCGAGAACCCTTGACGGCTGCTTGACGCTCGTGATGCATCCTCCCCGCAGGTTCAAAGCGGGAGGCTGTCATGAATGCCCACGTAGTTAGGCTCCCCAGGCTCAGTGGGTTGGGAGTATTGGGTGCCCTGGTCGGGTGTGGTGGTGGATTGCTTGATCCCTCCGGTCCCCGCCCCGACGAGTCCTTCCCGGAGATCCACGGTCGGCTGATCGGACCAGCAGCAGGATCGGGCTCGGTCAAGGTCCGATGGTCTGCCGACGGCAGCCTCGTCACATTTGTCTCGAGCGACTATTCGGCCGCCTATGCCTGGGAGGTTTCCACTGGAGTGTCTCGGTTACTCTATCAGGCTCCCCAGGGGGGTCAGATCTTCGATGTTCAATTCACTTCGGATGGAGAGGATTTTTATACCCTATCCGGTCCCGGTTTTTTCGTGCGGCGGCACCAGACCTCTGGAGAGACCGTCGAGACTTACTCCTATAGCGGCAATTTTTCTCCGGTTCTTGGGAGTGCGCTTCTTATTGCGCCGAGCCAGCCCACTGCGGCGTTCGTCGCCGGTGGACGCCTCTATCTCATTCGACGGGGTGCTGAGCCGGTCGTTTGGGGCGAGGGTTGCGATGGGCTCATGGCCTTCTCGCCGGATGAGTCAGAAGTGGTGTGCGTGACATCACCCTCCGTCCCCAGAAACCTTGTAATCTTCCCCGGCCCCTCGATGTTGAACCTGCCGGCAGAGGCTACCACCTGGCCGGTATCGGTTCGATGGGACGAGACTGGTATCAGGATCCTGTACTGGAAAGTGGGGTCTCCTGTTCAGCTCCGCCTCTATCAGGGGAGCACTGGTGCTTCCGCTACCCTTGCGACGCTTGGGGCCTTGGAGTTTGCGAACTATGTCTTCTCCTGGGTGAGGGAAGGCACCAGGGTGGCCTACTGGACGACGTACTGTGCCCAAACATCGGGGTTGTTTTCGTGCGACAAGGTACAGGCCTTGCTCTATGTGCTGGATGTGGAGTCCGGGATGGTGAGGCGAGTGGCGGTTCATACCTTGGAGCGACATGCGGGCCGGGGACTCGCCCTATCTCCTGACGGGTCCACCCTTGCCTATGTGGTCGGCGGCAGCCTGTATGTGCTCGAGGTCCCCTAGTTCCTGCCGACGTACCGACCTACCGACTTCCCGTCTTACCGACTTTCGATCGGCACGAACTCGCGCTCTGCCGGTCCCACGTACACCTGCCGCGGGCGGGCTCGAGGGCTACACTTCCCCGGAAGGGGAAGTTCCGATTGAAGCGGCGGTCGGCTCGAACGGCGACGGCCCCCTACCGGCGTCCCTCGAGAACCGCTTGACGGTGGCTTGACGCTCACGACGCATCCTCCCGCAGGTCTCGGGGAGGAGGCTATCATGAGTGCCTACGTAGTTGAGCTCGCCAGGCTCATTCCAGTAGCGGTACTGGGTGCCCTGGCCGGGTGTGGTGGCGGATTACTTGAACCTTCCGGTCCCGCCCCAGACGAGTCCTTCCCGGAGAGCCACGGCCGGCTGATCGGACCAGCAGCGAGCGGGCCGGGGTTTAAGCTACGATGGTCGGCTGACGGAAGCTTCCTCACATTTGTCTCGAACAGCTGGTCGGCCGCCTATGCCTGGGAGGCTTCGACGGGAGTGTCTCGGTTGCTTTATCAGGCTCCCGGGCAGGTTCCCCAGGTGGATTGCATCTTCGATGCTCAATTCACGTCGGATGGAGAGGAGTTCTATACCCTAGCCCGTCCCGTCGGTCCCGCTAGTGTTGTCGTGCGGCGGCACCAAGCCTCTGGAGAGACTGTCGAGACCTATTCCTATAGTGGCGATCTCGTTGCACAGCTTGGGGGTGCGCTTCTCATTGCGCCGAGCCAGCCCGCTGCGGCATTCGTCGCCGGTGGACGCCTCTATCTCACTCGGCGGGGTGCTGAGCCGGTCGCTTGGGGTGAGGGTTGCAATGGGCTCATGACCTTCTCGCCGGATGAGCAACAAGTGGTGTGTGTGACATCATCCGGCGTCCCCCCCAGGAACCTTGCAATCTTTCCTGGCCCCACGATGCTAAACCTGCCGACAGAGGCAACGACTTGGCCTGTTTCTCTCCGCTGGGACGATACCGGCGTCAGGGTGTTGTACTGGAACGTGGGCTCTCCCATTCAACTCCGCCTCTACCAGGCGAGCACTGGTGCTTCCGCTACCCTTGCGACGCTTCAGGCCCGGGAGTTTGCGAGGGATGTCTTCTCCTGGGCGCGGGAAGGCGCCAGGGTGGCCTACTGGACGACGTACGAGGTCCCACCATCCCGCGGACAAGCTCCAGGCCCTGCTCTATGTGCTGGATGTGGAGTCTGGGACGGTGAGGCGAGTCGCGGTTCACACCTTACCTCGAGATTATTGCCCTCTCGGGGGGCTCTGCCTTCCTCCCCCGAATGGAGGCGGGGGACTCGCCCTTTCTCCGGATGGGTCAACCCTTGCCTATGTGGTGAACAACAGCCTGTATGTGCTCAAGATCCCCTAGATCCCACCGAGTTACCGACCTACCGACTCGCAATCCTACCGACTCTCGATCGGCACGAACTCCCGCTCGGCAGGACCGGTGTAGATCTGCCGCGGGCGGGCGATCTTCTGCTCCTTGTCCTGGAGCATCTCCTCCCACTGCGCCAGCCATCCCGGCAGTCGGCCCAATGAGAAGAGCACGGTGAAGTAATCCCTGGGGTATCCCATCGCCTGGTAGATGATGCCCGAGTAGAAGTCCACGTTGGGGTACAGCTTGCGGGAGATGAAGTAGTCGTCCGACAACGCGATTCGTTCGAGCTCCAGTGCGACCTCGAGCTTGGGATTGAGGCCGGTCTGCTTGAACACGTCGTCAGCCGTGCGCTTGATCAGCTTGGCACGCGGGTCGTACGACTTGTAGACCCGGTGTCCGAATCCCATCAGCCGGCCCTCGCCGCGCTTCACCTTCTCGATAAAGGCGGGAATCCGCTTGACGTCCCCGATCTCGTCGAGCATCTGGAGCACGGCTTCGTTGGCGCCCCCGTGGAGCGGCCCGTAGAGCGCCGCGATCCCCGCCGACACCGCCGAAAAGGGGTCGACCTGCGACGACCCGACCGAGCGCACCGCGTTGGTCGAGCAGTTCTGCTCGTGGTCGGCGTGCAGGATGAGGAGGATCTCGAGAGCGCGCTGGAGCACCTTGTTGGGCTCGTGCTTGCCGCCGATCGAGAAGGTCATGTTGACGAAGTTGGCGATGTAGGCGAGATCGTTCCTGGGGAACTCGTAGGGCAGCCCGCGCGAGTGGCGGAACGCGAACGCCGCGATCGTGGGGATCTTGGCCATGAGCCTAACCCGCTGAATGTAGCGGTTGGCGGGATCGGCGATGTTCTTGGCGTCGGGATAGAACGTGGAGAGGGCCCCCACCGCGCCGAGCATCATCCCCATCGGATGGGCGTCGTACCGGAACCCTTCCAGGAACTTGATGATGTTGGTGTGGACGTAGGTGTGATACCGGATGTCGTTGGTCCACTTCTCGAGCTGGGCGCGGGCCGGCAGCTCTCCTTCGGCGAGCAGGTAGGCGACTTCCAGAAAGGTCGCCTGCTCGGCGAGCTGCTCGATCGGGTAGCCCCGGTAGCGGAGAATCCCCTTGTCCCCGTCGATGTAGGTGATGGCACTCCGGCAGGCCGCCGTGTTCATGAAGGCCGGATCGTAGGTCATCAGGCCGAAGTCGTCCGGGCTGATCTTGATCTGGCGCAGGTCGGTTGCCCGAATGGTGCCGTCGCTGATCGGCACCTCGTACTGCTTGCCGGTTCGGTTGTCGGTGACGGTGATCGTCTCGGAGGCCACGGCGAGTCCTTGCTGCGGGGAACTGCGAAGTGGTTCAGGCATGGTTGCTCGGCAGGGTGATGGTGCAGGCGGTCTCGAACCCGCCGCGCAGGTGGTAGATCGTCTTCACGGTGAGCCGTCGCGGCGCGAGCAGCCGGAACAGGTCCTGGGCAATGCGCGCGGTGGCGTGCTCCTGAAAGATTCCGACGTTGCGGAAACTCACGATGTAGTACTTGAGGCTCTTGAGCTCGACGCACTTCCGGTCGGGCACATAGCTCACGATGAGGCGGGCGTAGTCCGGTAACCCGCTATAGGGGCAAACCGCCGAAAACTCGCCGGTCTCGGTGACGATTTCCTGTTGCGGGCCGTGGTAGTCGAAGGTCTCGAGCACCGCCGCGTCGATGTGCTCGGGTCCGACGAACGGAATGGTTTTCCCCTCAGCGATCGCCATGGCTACCGGTCAGCCGCTATCACGAATCCCAATCTAATCGCCCCTCTCACCTCTTACCTTTCACCTCTTACCTCTCACCTCTTACCTCTCACGTCTCACCAGCCCTGCCTCCAGCCAGGCTTCCTCGCCCCGGAGGACCCGCTGGGCGAGACGGTAGGTGCGATCATCGTCGTTATCGAACACGCTGGCGAACAGGTGCTTCACCTTTCGGCGGCTCAGCCGGCTCACCAGGTCGGCCATCTCGATGGGACCCCGGTCCGCCGGGTCGCGCTTCGCCATCATGACCGCCCGACTGCACGAGGCGCTGACGGCGAGCAGCTCGGCCCCCACATCCACCAGCCGGAAGAGCACGGCTTGCTTCTTCTCGAGCTTGGGACCGAAGCGAACCATCGCCTGGAACGTGGTCCGGGCGAGCTTCCGCGAGGCCCGGTTCACGAACCGCATGTGCCGCGCAAGCCGGCCGAACTCGCGATAGCGGGGCCAGCGCCCCCAGCCGAGCCACTGCATCGGATACCAGCCGGAGTAGTAGGCCGCGGCCCGGAGCAAGGCACCCAGCTTTTCCCCCGTCGAGGCCTTCGGATTCACCAGGCCGCCGGCGATGCGGAGATGGGTGTCCACCGCCTCCCGCGCGATGAACAGCCGCATGATCTCGCTGGAACCCTCGAACAGCAGGTTGATCCGCCAGTCCCGCATCATTCGCTCGACCGGATCGGGGCGCTCGCCGTGGGCCCGGAGCGACTCGGCGGTCTCGTACCCGCGGCCTCCCTTGATCTGGAGGCAGTCGTCCACGATCCGCCAGCCGACCTCGGTGTTGTACAGCTTGGCCATCGCGGCCTCGAGTCGGATGTCCGTGTTAGGGCGGTCCGCGAGCAGGCAGCCCAGGTCGGCGATCGAGTCCATCGCGAACGTCTCCGCTGCCATCCGGCCCAGCTTCTGGGCGATGGCGTCGTGCTTCCCGACCGGGGCGCCCCACTGCACCCGCTCCGCAGCCCATATCCTCGCGATCTCGACGGCGCGCTTCGCTCCTGCCGCGCAGCCCGCCGGGATCGTCAGTCTGCCCGTGTTCAGCGTGATCAGTGCGAGCTTGAGGCCCTTACCTTCCTCCCACAGCAGGTTCTCGACGGGGACCTTCACGTTGGTGAACCGGATGATCCCGTTCTCGATCGCGCGGAGTCCCATGAACCGGAGCCGCTGCACCACCTCGACCCCAGGCCAATCGGTCTCGACGATGAATGCGGTGATTCGCTTGGGTCCGGTCCGTGCCATCACGACCATCAATTCGGCGACGGTCCCATTGGTGATCCAGAGTTTCTCCCCGTTGATGATCCAGTGCCGCCCATCCTCACTCAGTCGGGCCGAGGTGGAGAGTCCTGCGGGATCGCTGCCGACGCCCGGCTCGGTCAGCGCGAACGCGGTGATGGCTCCCTTGGCGATGCGGGGGAGATACTTCCGCTTCTGTTCTTCGGTGCCGAACAGCTTGAGGGGGACCGGTACGCCGATCGACTGACTGGCCGAGAGGAGAGCGGTGAGACTCCCGTCCCAGCTCGTCACCAGGGCGATGGCACGGGCATACATGAGCTGGGACAGCCCTAACCCGCCGTACTCCTCCGCGATCTTGATTCCGAAGGCACCCATCGCCTGAAGCTCCCGCACGATTTCCGGCGGAATCTGGCCCTCGCGGTCGATGCGGTCGCTGTCGACCTTCTCGCGAAGAAAGCGCTCGAGCCGCTCCAGGAAGGGCTGGGCCCTGGCGACCTGTTCCGGGGTCGGCTCGGGGAAGGGATGGATGAGGTCGAGCCGGAGCCGCCCCTCGAACAGCTCCTTGACGAAGCTGGCGCGCCACTCCTGCTCGCGCGCCGCCTCGGCGAGGTCCCGGGCTTCCTGGGCGGTGGCGGGCGGGGCCGGCTCGGCGGCGGAGGCAGGGCGGGCGATCACGTCGGTCATTGCGCGCTGGCCAGTCGGGTAAAGGTTGCCCCCGCCCCTTCGCGCAACGCGCCGAGCAGCAGGGTGGTGATGTGGCGCTTCCGCTGTTCCGCGAACTTGGGTGCAGCCGGATCGAGCCCGACCGCTTTGAGGAAGGTCTGATCGTGGACGATCGGGAACCAGGTCAGCGCGACCAGAGACAAGAGGAGATGCGCGGCTTCGGCGGTATCCGAGATATCGAGGCCGAGCTCCTGTCGGAACGCGGCGAGCGCTTCGTACCACACTGCGGCGCGCAGTGGCATCCCATCGAGCACGGTGCGGCTGGAGAGCGCCTCGCGTTCGATCAAGCGAACAAAGTTGGGCCGCGCCGCGATGAAGTCGGCGTAGTCGGCAACGGCGCCGGCCAGAATGACGTCAGGAGTTTGCCCACTGGCGAGCGCGCGCTCCCTGCCTTCGCGGACCGCGCGTCGCACGTCCTCGAAGCAACGTTCGAGCACCGCACGGTGAAGGGCGGCCTTGGAGCCGAAGAAATAGCCGGGGGTTCCCCGGGAGACGCCAGCCAGGCGACCGACCTCCGCCAGCGAGGTCGCCTCGAACCCCCGCTCGGCGAAGAGTCGCTCGGCGGCGGCGAGGACGGCGGCCCGGGTGCGCGCAGCATTTCGCGCCGGATCGCGTCGTTTGGGTTTGGTGTTGCGAGCCATCTCGGGTATCCCCAATCGCTGGGGGGTGCTCAGGACTTGCTTGCTGACCAGCAAGTTAGTCAGGCAAGGCTCCCCTTCGCAAGCAGCCCCCCGAACCGCCCGCTCCTCCTGAGCGACTTGCCGCGGCTCCAGCGGGCTGCTAGAGTAGGATCACAGCAGACCTTCGGGGCAGGGTGAGCCGGCGCGGTGTTCATGCCGGCAATTCCCGATCGGCGGTAGAGCCCGCGACCCCCGCGAGAGCGGGACTGATCCGGTGAGAGTCCGGAGCCGACGGTATAGTCCGGATGGAAGAAGGTCAGAGGAGGAGTCCGGAATGTTCCGGACTCCGGCCCTTTGCCTTTCGCGCCCCGGCAGGTCGAACCGGGGCGCTTGTTTTTGGTGGGGAGTATGGGCACCGAGTCCGTGGACGACAGCAGGATGATGGCCGAGGCCCTGGACTTGGCCCGGCGGGCGGCCGGGCGAACCAGTCCTAACCCGCTGGTGGGTGCCGTCGTCGTCGCCGATGGGCAAGTGATCGGCCGGGGGTTCCATGCCCGCGCGGGAGACGCCCATGCCGAGATCCTGGCGCTCCGCGAAGCCGGCGGGGCCGCCCGGGGGGCCACGGTGTATGTGACCCTCGAGCCCTGCCATCATCAGGGGAAGACCGGGCCCTGCACCGAAGCGTTGATCGGGGCGGGGATCCGCAGGGTGGTGGTGGCTATGCCCGATCCCGACTCGCAAGTGAATCATCGGGGTCTTGCTCGACTTCGGGAGGCCGGGCTCCGAGTCGAATTGGGCCTGCTCCGAGGGGAAGCCGAGCGGGTTAACGAGTTCTATCTCAAGCATCGCCGGACCGGGCTGCCGTTCGTCGCCCTCAAGTGGGCGATGAGCCTCGACGGGAAGATCGGAGCCCGCCGGGGTAGTGCGACCGCCATCACGGGCCCGGCGGCGCGGCGCTACGCCCACGAGCTCCGCAATCGCTACGACGCCGTCCTCGTCGGGGTCGGGACGGTGCTGGCCGACAATCCTGAACTCACCTGCCGGCTGCCGGCAGATTCGGTTCCTCCGCCCCGGAATCCGCTGCGCATCATCGTGGACTCGCGCCTCCGAACCCCGCTCGATGCCCGAGTGGCGCAGATCGCCACCGCCTCGACCCTGATTGCTGCGACAGCCGGTGCGCCGAAGCATCGGATCGAAGCCCTGCGCCGTGCCGGGGTGGAGGTCCTGGTGCAAGCTGCCGACTCGGACCGCGTGGACCTGTCCGCCTTGATGGCCGAGTTGGGGCGTCGAGGTCTCCTGAGCGTGCTCGTCGAAGGCGGGGGAACCATCAATGCCGCCATCCTGGGTGCCGGCCTGGCCGACAAGGTCATCGCGCTGATCGCTCCCCGCCTCATCGGAGGGACTCCGCCGGCCGCCCCAACCCCTCTGGATGGTGCGGTGTCTCCCGAGGTGGGAGCGGCCCTCCGGCTTCATGACGTCACGGTCAGCCAGCTCGGCGACGATCTCGCGGTCGAGGGCGACCTAACCCGCAACGAGAGCCATGTTTAGCGGGATCGTGGAGGGAGTCGGCAAGGTGCGCCGGCTAGCCGCGATCGGTGCGAGCGCCCGGCTCCGGGTCCACTCGGGTGTGCTCCTCATGGATGCCCGGGTCGGAGACAGCATCGCGGTGAGCGGGGTGTGTCTCACGATAGCAGCTACCACCGGTCCGGAGTTCGAGGCCGATCTCTCAGTCGAGACCATTCGACGGACCACGCTGGGCGGTCTCACTCCCGGCGGACTGGTCAACCTCGAGCGACCACTCCGGCTCGATCAACGGATCGGCGGCCACGTTGTCCAGGGTCACGTCGATGGGGTCGGGACCATCGCCGTGCTCCGCCGGAACGGCCAGGAGGCCTGGATGGAGATCCGGCTGCCGGATGGGTTGCGACCCTACGTCGTCGAAAAGGGCTCGGTCGCAGTGGATGGGGTGAGCCTCACGATCGCAGAGGTCAGCAGTACCGGCGCGATCGGTATCGCGTTGATCCCGCACACCATTGCCGTAACGACGCTGGGGCAATGTGGCCCGGGTGACGGTGTCAACCTCGAAGTGGACGTGCTGGCCAAGTATGTAAGCAGGTACCTGAAGGAATTGACTCACGAAGGGAAGGGATATGACCGAGTTCGCAACGATCGAAGAAGCGATCGCGGACCTCCGGGCGCGACGGATGCTCATCGTCGTCGATGACGAAGGCCGCGAGAACGAGGGAGACCTGGTACTGGCGGCCGAGCACGCTACCGCCGAAGCGATCAACTTCATGATGCGGCATGGTCGAGGTCTTATCTGCGTTCCCTTGACGGCCACACGGTGCGACGAGCTTCGACTTCCCGGCATGACCGCAGAGAACACCTCGAAGCATGGCACTGCCTTCACGGTATCCGTGGATGCTCGCGACGGCGGCACGGGAACCTCCGCCTCGGACCGGGCCCGGGCTATCCGGATCTTGGCCGGGGAGGGCGGCCCTGACGATCTCCTGAGGCCTGGTCACGTGTTTCCGCTCCGTGCCGCTCCCGGAGGGGTGCTCGAGCGGAGCGGTCACACCGAAGCCGTGGTGGACTTGCTGCGTCTGGCCGGCCTCCGGCCCGCGGGGGTCATTTGCGAAATCGTGCGCGAGGATGGCGCGATGGCCCGGCTTCCCGAGCTGCGAAGGATGGCCAGCCAGTTTGGCCTCAAGATCCTGCCGGTCCAGAGCCTCGTGCGGCATCGGCTTCGGACCGAGCGACTGGTACGGCGCTCTGCGGAAGCGCGTCTCCCCACTGATCAGGGCGAATTCACCGCCTTCACCTACACCAACACCGTGGACCTCGCGCATCACCTGGCGCTCGTGAAGGGAGCGGTCAATGATGGCACGCCGGTGCTGGTGCGGATTCACTCGGAGTGCCTGACTGGTGAAGTCTTCGGCTCCCTGCGCTGCGACTGTCGAGAGCAGCTCCACGAAGCCCTTCGGATGATTGCGCAGGAGGGACGGGGCGTCCTGGTGTACCTGCGGCAGGAAGGGCGTGGCATCGGGCTCGACAACAAGATCCGAGCCTACGCGCTTCAGGATCACGGCAGCGACACGGTGGAAGCCAACCAGCTGCTGGGATTTCCACCTGATCCGCGCGACTACGGCATTGGCGCACAGATTCTGGCCGAGCTGGGTATCGGGGCAGTTCGCCTGCTCACCAACAATCCGCTGAAGCAGGCCGGCCTCGAGGGGTACGGCATCCAGGTCGTTGAACGAATTCCACTCGAGGTTGCGCCCAACCGTGAGAACTACGAGTACCTGCGGGCCAAACGGGACCGGCTCCGCCATCTGCTGAGCCTGGGATAGGCGGTGTGGCCGTGACCCCGACCGGTGCACCCACGAGCTCCGCCACCTATCGCGGCGGCGACGACGCGACCGGGCTTGCCTTCGGGATCGTGGTGAGCCGCTACCACGAATACATCACCCAACGCCTGCTCGAGAGCGCCCAGGCCGTCCTGGTCGAGCGGGGTTCCGCGCGAGTGGACGTGGCTTGGGTCCCGGGGGCGCTCGAGATTCCACTCGTGGCGCGCCAGCTCGCCGCGACCGGTTCCTACGATGCGGTCATCTGCCTCGGTTGCGTCATCAAGGGTGAGACCCTGCACTTCGAGCTGGTCGCTCACCACGCCGCCACCGGCGTGAGAGAGGCCGCGATGAGCACTGGGGTACCCGTGATCAACGGTGTGCTGGCGCTGTTCGATCCTGCCCAGGCAGTTGCGCGCATCGGCGGGAAGGAGAACCGCGGCGAGGAGGCGGCCCGAGCGGGTATTGAGATGGCGAACCTGAGGCGCGCACTCCGCACTGCTTTTCGCACCGGCGCCGGCTAGCGGAGTACTTACATTCCCGCCATGCCGTTGCCCCCGCGTATCCTGCTCGCCGATTGCGACCAGATGTTCGTGGCGGTCACGCGTCAGGTGGATCCGGAGGGAGCCGGCCAAGCCAAGCTGCTGGTGGTTGGCGGACGCGCCAACAGTCGAGGCGTAGTGTGCTCGGCGTCGTACGAGACTCGCCCGTTCGGGCTTCGGGCCGGGATGCCGATCGCCCAGGCAGTTCGGCTCTGTCCCGGCGCCACCTTCGTGCCGGTGCCCGGCCGAGCCTGCCGCGAGGCGCACCGCCGGATTCGCGCGGTGCTGGAACGCTGGACGCCGGTCGTGGTCCCGGCGAGCATCGACGAGTTCTACCTCGACCTGACCGGTACCGAACAACTCTACCGGGAACCGCTCGAACACACGGCTCAGCGGGTTAGGTCCGCTGTGCTCGAGGCGACCGGACTCACCGTGTCGATCGGCGGCGGCACCAACGGCATGATCGCGAAGATGGCGGCGGAGGTCGCGAAGCCGCGGCTGGGCTCGAAGGGCACCGGCGTACTGATAGTGCCCCCGGGCCAGGAAGCCGAGTTCATGACCGAGCGCGACCTGGCGGAAATCCCCGGGATCGGACCGCGCCTCCAGGCCCACCTGGCCCGGCGCGGGCTGGCCTCGGTGCGCGATGCATTGCGGATCGAGCTCGCTACCTTGCGATCCTGGCTGGGAGACGGTACGGCCCGCTGGCTCTCCCGGCGCATCCGGGGCGAAGCGTCCCGCGACATCGAAACCCGGCCGGCGAACCATTCCGTCAGCCACGAGACCACCTTCGCGAAGGATCTGGTTGGCGACGAGGCCATCGAGACCCGGCTGCTGCACCTCGTTACCCAGCTGGCCGCGCAGCTTCGCGCCGATGGGTTGGCGACCCGATGCGTGACGGTCAAGCTCCGGGATCACGACTTTCGCACCCGGCAGGCCGGACGCACTTTGCGCGATGCGCTCGCTACTGATCGCGCCCTGTTCGCGGTCGCGCGGGAGCTCCTCGGGGCGCTGCGGAGCCGGCGGCGTACCGCGGCGCGTCTGGTCGGCGTGAGCTTCTCCGCGCTCGAATCGGCGGAAGGTCCGGTTCAGTTCGGACTCTTTCCGGCGGAGAGCCCGGAAGCTGAAAGCGCCCGCGACCGCCGCCTGGCTCGGGCGATCGACTCCATCACCCGCAAACTGGGGAGCGAGGCGATCGGGCCGGCTCGTTTAGCGGGGCGAACTTCGCCCTAAATCAGATGCACCGCCGTGGCCTTTATGGCAACGTGGATCTCGACCCCGGGTGCCAAACCCAGTTCCTCTGCCGTCGCCGCCATCACCGCTGCCACGAGGGCGATGCCGTCCACGTCGAGGTGCACGTGGGCCACCGCGCTTTCCGGCTCGATTTGCCTAACCCGGGCGACGAACCGGTTGCGGGGCGCCGGCCCCTCAACCATGGTGCGGCTCAGCGTGAGGTCGGCGGGCCGGAGCACCGCGTAGGTCTCGCCCTCCCGTTCCGCCACGACCTCGAGACGCAGGGGCCCGCTGGTAAAACGCGCGGCGAACCGGCCGGTGGCGGGGTCCGGCTCCGAGGAGCGCACCACCGTTCCGCGCAGCACCGTGCCGGTGCCGATGAACTCCGCGACGAACGCCGAATTGGGGAAGCGGAACACCGCCTCCGGTGTTCCGGACTGCACGATGTGCCCGGCGGCGAGTACGGCGACCACGTCGCCCAGCCGCATCGCGTCTTCGAAGTCATGAGTCACCTGAAGGGTGGTGATCCCCTCCCGCTCGTGCAGCGAGCGGAGCTCCCGGCGTAACCCGCGCCGCGCCGCGGGATCGACCGCGGCAAACGGTTCGTCGAGCAGGAGAATCGATGGGCGAGGGGCCAGCGCGCGGGCCAGCGCCACCCGCTGCTGCTCCCCTCCCGAGAGGCCCCGCACCCCGCGATCCAGCAAGGGAACCAATCCCAGCATCTCCGCCAGTTCCCGAACTCTCTCACCTCTCACCGCTGACCTCTCACCTCTCACCCCATACCCGATGTTCTCCCCAACGGTGAGATGCGGGAAGAGGTGATACTGCTGATAGACGAACCCAACCCGCCGCTCCTCCGGCGGCGCCCAGCTCACATCGGTGTCGCGGAGCAGGATCCGCCCTTCGCTCAACGGGGTGTGCCCGGCGATGGCCTCCAGCAGCGTAGTCTTGCCGGAACCGGTAGGCCCGATCACGAGACCGTAGCCTCCAGCGGGCACCTCGAGACTCACGTTCCGGAGCGCGAATCGACCCACCCGCACCCCGACTGCTTCGAGCCGGATCATCGGCCTTCGACTTTCTGCGGGGTGAGGAACTGAACCAGCAAGAAGACCGAGAGGGCAAGGAGCAGGAGAATCGCCGCGGCGGGCACGGCAGCCGGCAGGCCGAACAGCGTGAACCGGTCGTAGATCAGAATACTCGCGACCTTGGGGTTATAGGTGAGGATCACGATGGATCCGAACTCGCTCACACTACGGGCCCAGCCCAGCACCGCGCCGGCCAGCACGCCTCGCCCGGCCAGGGGCAGGGTGACTTGGCGGAAGGCCTGCCATCCCGTATCGCCGAGGGTTCGGGCGACCCGCTCGAGCTTGGGATCGACGCCCCGGAACGCCTCGCGCGCGGCACTCACGACGATCGGCACCGAGACGAAGAGCATTCCGGCGATGATCCCGGGTACCCGGTTGACCACCTCGAGGCCGAGGTCAGCCAGCGCGCTGCCGATCCGCGACTGGCGGCCGAGGAAGAGGAGCAGCGCGATGCCGGCGACCGGATGCGGCACCACGACCGGGAGTTCCACGATGCCCGCCACGATCCGGGAGCCGGGGAAGCGGCGGCGGGCTAGGAGGTATGCGAGCGGCACTCCGAGGCCCAGGGAGAGCAGCGTGGCCGCAGTCGCGGTCACCACCGTAAGCCACAGGGAGGCGAGCAACTCTCGATCGCGAAGGGCGGCTCCCAGACTCGCCGGGCTCGACTGGAGGAGCAGCCGTGCCAGCGGTCCGGCCACAAACAGCACCAGCACCGCGGCCAGCAGCCACACCACCACCGCACCCGGTGAGGGAATACTGCGTCTGGTCATCGACGTATATTCTACCCCCGAACTCCCTGATCCCTGGTCCCTGGCCCCTGGTCCCTTCTTATGCGCCTCAGCACCAAGATCCAATCCGGCATGAACGAGCAGATGCGGCGCGAGTTCAGCGCCTACTATCTGTATCTCTCCATGGCCGCCTGGTTCGCCCAGCGGAACTTCGACGGCTTTTCTCGGTGGATGCGGGCTCAGGCGCAGGAAGAAGCCAGCCACGCGATGAAGTTCTTCGACTACGTCATCGACCGAAACGGGGAGATCGCGCTCGACACGATCGACAAGCCGAAAGCCGATTGGAAGAGCGTGCTGGCCGTCTTCGAAGCAGCCAAGGCCCATGAGGCGAAGGTTTCCCAGGGGATCAACAAGCTCTACGAGCTGGCCCTCGCGGAAAAGGACTATGCCTCGCAGGCGATGGTCCAGTGGTTCATCACGGAGCAGGTGGAGGAGGAGAAGACCAGCACCCAGATCGTCGAGGTCCTTCGCATCATCGGCGACAGCGCCTCGGGTCTTCTGTTGTATGACCGGGAACTCGGAGCTCGCAACCAGGCGTAGTTCCCTAGCTCCCTAGGCCCTCGCCATGCGAATCGCCTTCCTCGGTCTCGGCGCTATCGGCACCCCGATGGCCGCTCGGCTCGCAGCTCGGCACGAGCTGGCGGTCTGGAATCGCACCGCGGCCAAAGCGCGGGAGTTCACCGCCGCGCACCCGGCTCGATTCGCAGCGACTCCGCGGGAGGCGGCGGCCGGCGCGGAGATCGTCATCACCTGCCTGCCCACATCGGCCGACGTCGAACGCTTGCTCGACGGGCCCGACGGTCTCGAGGCCGGGCTCGAGCGCGGTACGCTGTTCCTCGACTGTACCTCGGGGGATGCCGCAACCTCCCGCCGGATCGCGGCGCGACTGGCGCCCCGGGGGGTGGAGCTCGCCGATGCCCCGGTGAGCGGCGGAACCAACGGCGCCGCGGCGGGAACCCTCACCGTGATGGTGGGAGGAACTCCGGAGATCTTCCAGCGCGCCGTGCCGGTCCTCCAGGCCTTTGGCAATCGCATCGTCCACATGGGACCTCTGGGTACCGGCGATGCCATGAAGGCAGTCAACAACACGCTGCTCGCGCTGAACATCCTGGGACTCGCCGAGGGGCTCACCGGCCTGGCCAAGGCGGGGGTTAACCCGCGGGTTGCCGTGGAGACCCTCAATACGTCGAGCGGGCGCTCGTTTGTGAGTGAGAGCCTCGTGCCCGAACGGGTTCTGACGGGAGCGTGGCCGGTGACCTTCCGGCTGGCCCTGCTCGACAAGGATGTGGGGATCTGTCTCAACCAGCTCCGCGAGCTGGGCGTGCCTGCGCCGCTGCTCGAGCGGGCCGGCGAGCTGCTGCACGATGCGAGGCTGGCCCTGGGCGAAGCGGCCGATTATCTGGAGCCAATCAAGCTCCAAGAACGCCGTTCGGGAGTCGAGATTCGCGGGTGAGCGAGGGCGGTCAGGCGTTCAGGCGTTCAGGCGGTCAGCAAGCCGAGCCGTCCAGCCGTCCAGCCGCCGAGCCGCCTATTCTCGTTCTCGTCGGCACCCAGGACATCGTCAACCTCGCCGGCGCGGTGCGGCTCGCCCGCAACTTCGGCATCGAGCGCATGCGTCTCGTCAAGCCGGAGATCTTCGACCCCTGGCGCATCGAGGGCATCGCTCATAACACGGCGGAATTCGTCTCGCGGATTACCCTGCATGACTCCCTCGCGGACGCGATAGCCGACTGTGTGCTGGTCGCCGCGCTCACGGCCCGCGAGCGGACCGCCAAGCGATCGGTCCAGCGCCCTGCGGCGGCAGCTGCCCTGCTCGCCCAGCGCAGTCGGGAAGGGCCGGTGGCCGTCGTAGCAGGACGCGAAGACAGCGGGCTCACCAACGAAGAGCTGGATTACTGCCAGGTCCTGGTGACCATCGAGACCGATCCCAGGCACCGCTCCCTCAATCTCAGCCACGCGGTGGGGATCTTCTGTTACGAATCCTGGCTCGCTCGCGCCACGCCGCCGTCGCTCAAGCCGCCCCGCCGGCCCGCGCCGCCCGCGCCGTCGGCCAGGCTGGAACTGCTTTTCCGCGATTGGGAACGAGCGTTGTGGGCCATCGAGTTCTTCAAGACCCGCCGCCCTGAAGTCGTGATGCGCTCGGTGCGGGAGGCCCTGTTCCGTGCCGATCTCGACTGGCGCGAGGCTTCGTTGTTGCGCGCCATGACGCTGGAGGTCGTGCGCTATCTGGAGCGGGCGGAGGTTCCCTTCGAGCTGCCCGAGCATCTCCGCGACGTCGGTCGGCTGTCGGACGACGCGCCGCCGGACGAGCCGTAATCCCCAATCCCCACTCCCCACTCCCCATTCCCCATTCCCCTTTCCCCAACTATTTTCGCACGTCCCTTCCATCAGGATCGGAACCGACAGCATGGGGAAGCTGGTCGTCGCGGGTGGGATCACCAGTCTGGCCGCGGTGGCCGCTCTTACTGCTTCCCTTGGCCGTTCCTCGGTCCAGCAACCTGCTCCACCCGCTGCCCCGGCTCCTGCCGCTCCCGCTGGTTCCCCGGCTCAGCCCGCTCGACCTGATTCGTTGATTGCCCCGCGTCTCACCCCCGCCGATTCGGGCCGACTCAAGGGGCCTCGGCAGCCGATCTTCTTCCGCCACGACATTCACGCGGGGCAGTACAAGATCCCCTGCCAGTACTGCCATTACTCGGTAGCCCAATCCAGCGAGCCGGGCATCCCGTCGCTGGAGACCTGCATGGGGTGTCACCAGGTGATTTCGGGGACCGACAGCACCGACCGCAACGAAATCCAGAAACTGCGCCAGTTCTGGCGTGACAGCGCGAATCACGCCGCGCCCCGGCTCGAGTGGGTGCGCATTCACGCGATCGCCCGGCATGTGAAGTTCCCCCATAACGTGCACATCAAGGCGATGGGCGTGAACGCGTGCCAGACTTGCCACGGCGATCTTGCGCGGATGCCCCAGGTCTTCCGGGTGAATGCCGTGACCAACATGGGATTCTGCATCACGTGTCACCTGGAGCGGAACGTCAATCGGGATTGCACGGCGTGCCATTACTGAGGGCTATTGGCCATTGGCTATTGGCTATTGGACGCTCCGATTCAAGGCGGGGCTCCGATCGCTGCTGCCCGGCTTTTTCCAATAGCCAATAACCAATAGCCAATGGCCCTTACCGGACCCTGAATGTCTGAGACCCCAGTAGATCGTCGCCGCTTTCTGAAGGTGCTGGGCGCCTCCACCGCCGGCGGTGCTGCGCTTTCGGGTTGCTCGCTGCAGAGTATCGAGAAGCTGGTCCCCTACCTGGTGCAGGCCGAGGACCAGGTTCCCGGCATTCCGACCTGGTACGCCTCGACCTGTACCGAGTGCGAAGCGGGATGCGGGGTGCATGTGAAGACCCGCGAGGCTCGGGCGATCAAGCTCGAAGGGAACCCGGCGCATCCGGTGAATGCCGGCACGCTGTGCCAGCGCGGACAGGCCGCGCTCCAGGGCCTCTACAATCCCGATCGCCTCAAGGGTCCTCAAGAGAAAGTGCGGGGCTCCTTCCGGGGGATGCTCTGGGAGGAAGGTATCGATCGGCTCGCGCAAGCGATTCGCGAGCGGCCCGGAGGATTCACCGTCATCAGCGGGGCGGGGCCAGGGACGTTCGACACGCTGCTCGCGACGCTGGTCGAATCGGTGGGCGGTACCCTGATCCGCTATCAGCCGTTTGATCGCGCCGTGGAACGGATCGCCAATCAGCGCGTGTTCGGGATTGACGAGCTGCCGCTCTACGACTTCGCTCAGGCACGCCACATCGTGTCGTTCGGCGCCGATTTCCTGGAGACGTGGGGCCCGGTGATCGAGCAGCAGCGTGGCTTCGCCCAGTCGCACGGGTGGGAACCGGACCGCGGCATGGCCAAGCACGTCTACGTCGGACCCCGGATGAATCTGACGGGAATGAATGCGGACGAGTGGCATCCGGTCTTCCCTGGGTCCGAGGCCACGCTCGCGCTCGCGATGGCCGCGCTCATTCTTGCCGAGCGCACCACCGCGCCGGCCGATGCCAACGCGCTTCGGCCCCTGCTGGCTCCCTTCACGCCGGAACGCGCCGCGAACGAAACCGGGCTCACCCCGGACACGGTGCGCCGCCTGGCCCGGGAATTCGTGACCGCGGCTCCGAGCCTCGCGGTGGCCGGCGGGGTCGGCAGCCAGCACCGCGGCGCGATCGAGCAGTGCGGCGCCGTGGCCTTGCTCAACTACGTCGCCGGCAACGTGGGGCAGACCGTGCGCTTCGGTGCCGGGCTTCCGCGCTGGGACGACTACGGTGCGATGGAGCGACTGATCGCGCGGATGGACGCGGGTGAGATCAGCGTGCTGCTGGTGCACGAAACGAATCCCGCCTACGCGCTGCCCCAGCAGGCCGGTTTCGTCGAGGCGCTCGGGAAGGTCCCCCTGAAAGTGAGCACCGCGCTGTTCCCGGACGAAACCACGATGGCGTGCGACCTGCTGCTGCCCGGCCATCACGCGCTCGAGCGGTGGGACGATCTCGCGCCGCGGGCCGGCGTGCGCGGGCTCCTCCAGCCGGTGATGATGCCGCTCTTCGACACCCGGCCCACCGGCGATGTCCTTCTGGCGGTCGGCCGAAAGCTCGGCCCTAACCCGCAATTTGCGGCGCCGACGTACGAGGCCCATCTCAAGCAGGAATGGGCCAAACTGGCCCAGGCGCGCGGTGCCGCGGACGCCGATCAATTCTGGCGCGAGTCGCTCCAGCGCGGCGGCCTCTACGACGAGCAACCTGCCGTCCTGCCGTCCGGCCGTCCTGCCGTCCAGCTGGCACCTGCCGTCCTGCCGTCCGGCCCTGCTGCCGTCCAGTTTGACGGCGACGGCGAGTTCATCCTGCTTCCCTCGCCCTCCTCCATGTACTACGACGGGCGCGGCGCCAACCGGCCCTGGCTGCTCGAGAATCCCGACCCGGTCACCAAGATCACCTGGAGTTCCTGGGTCGAGCTGCATCCCGAGACCGCGCGTCGGCTCGATCTGCGAGAGGGAGAATTGGTGCGGGTTACCTCCCCTCGCGGGTCGCTTGAGGTCCCGGTCTATGTCTATCCGGGAATCCGGCCCGACGCGCTGGCCCTGCCGCTCGGCCTGGGGCATACCGCGTTCGGCCAGTATGCGGAGGGGGTTGGGGTGAACCCGCTCGACCTGATCGCGGCCGCCGACGGGCTGGGCTTCCTGCCCTATGTCTCGACCCGGGTGTCCCTCCAGAAGCTCCGAGGCTACCGCAAGCTCCCCAAAACCGAGGGCAACCCCCGCCAGCTCGGCCGCCACATCGCCGAGCAGATGCCGGCCGCCGATGCGGCCCGGGGGCTCTCCCTGGAGGAATCGCTCCGGCAGCTGGGTCAGGAGAAGCACGAGATCAATACCGAGAGAGAGCTCGAGGCGATCGCCGGGTTCCGGGAAGGGCAGCTCGACGAAGTGAAGCACGGCGCCTACGCGCAGGAGCATCCCCGCTGGGGAATGGTGATCGACCTCGCCAAGTGCACCGGCTGCTCGGCCTGCGTTACCGCGTGTTATGCAGAGAACAATCTGCCCTGGGTCGGCGCCGACCAGGTGGCGATCGGGCGGGAAATGAGCTGGCTCCGGATCGAGCGTTACTTCGAGGGCGGCGAGACCGCCGGCGAGCCGTTCGAGGCGCGGGTGATTCCGATGCTCTGCCAGCATTGCGAGAACGCGCCCTGCGAGTCGGTCTGCCCGGTCTTTGCGGCCTACCACACGCCCGACGGCCTCAACGGCCAGATCTACAACCGCTGCGTGGGGACCCGCTACTGCAGCAACAACTGTCCCTACAAGGTCCGCTACTTCAACTGGTTTGCGTACGCCAAGCGGGCGTTCCAGGAGCCGCTCAATCTCCAGCTCAACCCCGATGTGACGGTACGCGCGCGGGGGGTGATGGAGAAGTGCACTTTCTGCGTGCAGCGGATTCGGGGGGCCCAGCACCAGGCCAGGCTGGAGGACCGGCCGCTGCGAGAAGGTGATGTGCAGACCGCCTGCCAGCAGGCATGTCCGTCCAACGCGATCATCTTCGGCAACGTCAACGATCCCGAGAGCCGCGTCGCGAAGGCAAAGCAGGATCCCCGCGGGTACCACGTGCTGGAGGACCTGAACACTCGATCCAGCATCACCTACCTCGCCAAGGTGAAGGCATGACCGCCGTCACCCAGGAGGCCCCTGCTGCGCTCGAGCCCCACCACCCGACCCAGACCCATGCGGAAGTCACCCGCGACATCCTGAACACCCTCAAGACGCCGGATCGCGCCTACTACCTGGCGCTGTTCGGCGCGATCGCGGCGTTCCTGGTGGGGCTGGTCACCTTCGTGCTGCTGCTCAAGGAGGGGTTAGGCCTGGCAGGGTACCAGCCGCCGGTGATGTGGAACGTCTACATCACCAACTTCGTTTTCTGGATCGGTATCGGCCACGCCGGCACCCTGATCTCGGCCATCCTGTTCCTGTTCCGGTCGCCCTGGCGCACGGTGGTGTACCGCTCGACCGAAGCAATGACGGTGTTCGCGGTGATGACCGCGGCGCTCTTCCCGATCATTCACATCGGGCGGCAGTGGGTCTTCTACTGGCTCCTGCCGTATCCCAACCAGCGGTTCCTGTGGCCCAACTTCAAGTCGCCACTGCTCTGGGACGTCTTCGCGATCACCACCTACTTCACGGTCTCGACCACGTTCCTCATCGTCGGGCTCGTCCCCGACGTGGCGGCGGTGCGCGACAAGCTCACCGGCTGGCGCCAGTGGATCTACCAGCAGCTCTCGGTCGGGTGGACCGGTGCCAGCAGCCAGTGGCGCCACTATACCCGGGGCTATCTCTACCTGGCCGCGCTGGCGACGCCGCTGGTGCTCTCGGTGCACTCGGTGGTGTCGTGGGATTTCGCCATGTCGCTGGTCCCGGGGTGGCACGGCACCATCTTCGCGCCGTACTTCGTGGCCGGCGCGATCTATTCCGGCATCGGGATGGTGCTCAGCTTGCTGATCCCGCTCCGCAAGGCGCTCAAGCTCGAGCACATGCTGACCGATTACCACTTCGACAACCTGGGCAAGCTCACCCTGCTCACCGGGTCGATCCTGTTCTACGCGTATGCGATGGAATACTTCGTCGCCTGGTACAGCGCCAACCAGTACGAGCAGACCAGCTTCTTCAAGCGCGCGTTCGGCCCGCTCTGGTGGGCGGGATGGACCATGATTCTCTGCAACGCGGGCGTGAGCCAGCTGCTCTGGTTCCGGAAGATCCGGACCAATCTCACCGCGATGTTCCTCATTTCCCTGTTCATCAACCTGGGCATGTGGTTCGAGCGGTTCGTGATCATCTCTTCCTCGCTGAGCAACGACTTCGTGCCCTACGCCTGGGCCAATGCGCGGGTGACCTGGGCCGACTGGGGCATTCTGCTGGGCTCGTTCGGATGGTTCCTGATGTTTTTCCTGCTGTTCGCGCGGACTTTCCCGGTAGTGGCGATTCAGGAAGTGAAGGAGATGATTCCCTATCCACGGAAGCACGTCGGGAAGGGCGGGGGCGGGGGAGGCGGGCACTGATGCTGTTCCAGAAGGCGAAGCCGGTTCCCGGCGTACTCGGGTCCTTCGTGCACATCGACGCGGCCACCGAGGCCATCGGCGGCCTCAAGGCCCGCGGCTTCAAGGACTTCACCGTCTATAGCGCGGCGCCCAATCACGAGATCGAGCAAGCGCTCGATGAGCCGGTTAGCTGGGTGCGCGCGTTCACCCTGATCGGCGGTCTCATCGGAGTGACCTCGGGTTTCGCGCTCACCATCTGGACTTCGCTCGACTGGCCCCTGCTCGTGGGCGGGAAGCCGATCGCTGCGGTGCCGCCCTACGTGGTCATCGCGTTCGAGCTCACCATCCTGTACGGCTCGCTTTCGACCGTGGCCGGGATGGTGCTGCTTTCGCTGCGCAAGTCGCTCCGAGGCCGGGCCTATCACCCGAGCTTCAGCGACGACCGGATCGGCATCTTCGTGCCCTGCTCGGGGGACCAGGTCGAGCCGGTCCGCACGCTGCTGCGCGACGCCGGCTCGGAGGAGGTAACGGTCCATGCTGCCTAACCCGCTCCGGCCGTCCCGCCGTCCCGCCGTCCAGCCGTCCACCCGTCTGCTTCTGGCCGGGGCGATGTTCCTGCTCGCCGGCTGCAACTTCTGGTACAACGACGTTCCCTCGCCGGACGACGCGGTCAAGCGAGTGCCGTGGTTCGATCACATGATCAAGTCTCGGGCGATCTTCCCCTACCAGCGCGGCGACGTACCCCGCACGACCGTCCCGGGCACCGTCCCGATCACGGGCGCCGAACCCGATTGGAGGAGCGAGTTCCTGGCCGGCGGGGCGACAACGGCGGACCGGCTCACCAACCCGAACCCGGCTGCGGGCCTGGCTCGGGGAGACACGCTCTACCAGTTCTTCTGTTCGGTGTGCCACGGCCCGGTGGGAGCCGGGAACGGCACGGTGGGGATTCGCATGGGTGCGCCATCGCTCCTCACCGACCGGGCCCGCGGGTTCTCGGACGGCTACCTCTATAGCATCATTCGCTACGGCCGTGGGTTAATGCCGCGCTACGGCGACAAGATCCACGGGATCGACGATCGCTGGGCCGTGGTGAACTACCTGCGTCAGCTCCAGGCCCAAGTCGCGCCGCCTTCGGCAGTCGCCCCTAACCCGACACCGCCAGCCGCTCAGCCGAGGGCCGAGGGCCGAGGGCCGAGGGCCGAGCGCCGAGCGCCGAGCCCCGAGCGATGACCGAGCGCGACCTCCAGCACCGGCTCATCAGCCGCGGCCTCGGCGCCCGCTACGGGACGTTTCTCGGGCTAGGCCTCGTCTTTGGCCTCGCGGGGCTGGTGCTCTTCCTGCTCGCCATCACCGGGGACAACGGCGAACGAGGCTGGCACGCGTTCCAGGTCAACTGGGTCTATTTCACCGGGCTGGCCGCGGGAAGCCTGGCGCTCAACGCGGTCTACAAGACGGGGCGGGCCAAGTGGACCGGCGTGATGATCCGGTTTTCCCAGGCCACGGTGTTCTTCGGCGCGGTGTCGATCCTGGCGGCCATTCTGATTTTCACGATCGGCTACGACGCGACCTACGGCCGGATGCATGAGCAGCTCCATTCGCTGCCGCACGGCAAGGCGTTGTGGCTGTCGCACGGCTTCATGGCGGGCCGGCTGATCGTCGGGCTCACCGCTCTCTTCGTGTTCGGCTGGATCATCGTGCGGACTGATCTCCTGCGGGACATGATCGTGGTGAAGGAAGACGTGGGCCCGAGCCGGCGGCCGCTCTACGATCAGTGGACCTCGAGACTGGATTCCACCGCCGCGGGCGAGGCCGCCAGTGTTGCGCGGATCAACCGGCTGGCCCCGGCCTTCCTCGTGGTCTATGCGCTGGTGATGACGCTGGTCGCCTTCGATGGGATCATGGCGCTGCAGCCGCACTGGTACTCCAACCTGCTGGGCGGATTCTATTTCATGGGGTCGTTCCTGGGCGCGCACATGCTCCTCGCGCTGCTCATGCTGCACGGCCGGCGGCACCTCGACATCAAAGACCTGGTGAGTCCCAAGCAGCGCCACGACTTGGGCAAGATGTGTTTCGGATTCACGGTGTTCTGGGCTTACCTCATGTGGGCCCAGTTCCTGGTGATCTGGTACGGGAATCTGCCCGAGGAAACCGGCTTCGTGTTCGCGCGGCTGTGGGGGCCCTGGCTCCCGGTCGGCCGCTGGGTATTCCTCGGGATGTTCCTGATCCCGTTCTGGGGACTCCTGTTCGTCGCCGCGAAGAAATCGCCGTTTGTGCTGGGCCTGATCGCCACGATCAGTCTCACCGCACTCTGGCTCGAGCGTTACCTCCTGGTCACCCCCTCAGTGACGCCGGTGGACGGCCCGGTCTTCGGCCTGCCCGAGCTGGGCCCCTTGCTGCTCTTCCTCGGAGCGTTTCTCCTGTGCTATGCGCTCTTCGCGCGGATGTTCCCCATGATCTCGCCCCGCCTCGCCACCATCACGCTGGCGCAGGAGCGGAAGCACGGCCACGAGGACGAATTCCTGCACGAGGAGAAGCCGAAGGATTTCGCGATGCCGCCGGAGCTAGACCGGCGGGAACACGGGCGCCCTTCCTAGGAGTTAGCGAGTAGGAGTTAGCGAATAGAAAAAGCCCGACGGGTGAGATTATCTCGTCCGCCGGGCTTTTCCCTACCCGCTACTCGCTAACTCCTACTCGTTTCCTACCGGATCGTCGCCACTCTCACCAACGCATTCAGCGAATCCACCGGCAGCTTTCCGGTAATGGCCAGGATCCGCAGGTTGCGGCGGACCGATCCGTCCGGCTCCGGGACATAGTCCGGGGTCGTGCGAGCCCGCTCGCTCACATGGATGTCGGGACGCTGCCGCTGGAGCACGTCCTCCACCACCTCGACCGGCCCCTCGATGCTCTGGATCACTTCGCCGCGGGCGTCCTGCTGGGTGACGATCACGGTGGGACGCTCGCCCGGAGCACCGGGTCGGAGTAGCACGCCCACGACGGTCAGCCCTTCGATGAAGGGCAAGCCCCCCTCGGCGGTCCGGATCGCCTCTTCCCACTGAATCAGCCGCCAGATCCGGCTGAACGGGTCTCCGGTCACGAAACCCGGATCGGACGCCGGCTCCGGGGGAGCCGGGCGACTCACCACGTCAAGCTCCGGGTTAACCGGGGTAACCTGCTGGGCTGCCGGTGTCGCGCTCGGACCGCTCGCCCTCCGGCCGGCCGCGTCGAGCGTAACAGGCGGCTCGGGCTCTGCGATCGGGGCCGGTCTCGCGCGATCCACCGCGGTGGTTTCCTGGGGAACTACCGCGACGACCTGGGGAGCAGGGTTGGCCGGCTGCCCGCTCACCTCGGCGATGGGCACCGAGGGGAGCGGGGCACCGTGTGGATCGAGCACGGTGCGGGCCAGCCATCCCAGTCCGGTGGCCGCAGCAATGCCGGCCGCCCACTTCGCGGCCCGGGTGAACCTAACCCGCCACATCGCGAACCGAAGCTCGCGGCTCCGCCGGTCCAGCAGCACCTGGAAGGGCGGCGGGACGATGACCGGCCGAGGCGACAACTGGGCCAGCACCGCGGTGGTGCGGTCCCGTAACGCGGCAACTTCCGCGCGCTGCGCCTGGCAGCGCGCGCAGTGGGACAAGTGGGTCTCGATTTCAGCGCATTGCGACCGGCTCAGGGCCTGGTCGAAATAGGCGTGCAGCTCTTCTTCAGGAACGTGCCGCTCGTGCCTGGTAGTCCATTCGGTCATGTGCCTCAATCAGCCGTTTCCGGGCCCGCGCCAACGTCGTCCCGACCGCCCCGACGGCAAGCCCCGTATGGGCCGCGATCTCCGGATAGCTGAGCCCCGCGTCCCACAGCAACAGCACTTCGCGGTCTCGCTCCGTCAACTCGGCCAGTGCTTCCGTAACCCGCGCCCAACGCTCCTCCCGTTCCACGGCTTCTTCGGCCGAAGGATCCGGCGTCGAAAGCGGGATCGGGTCGTCCTTGAGAAGCGTTAGGTGCTTCTTTCGGCGAATAGCGGCCCTGGCTTCGTCCCGCGCCAGGTTGGCCGCCACCGCAAAAATCCAGGCCCGCGGTTTCTCGGGCCGGTGCGCCATGGCCCGGATAAACACCTCTTGGGCCAAGTCTTCGGCGCGGTCCGGATCCCAGATCTTCCGATACAGGAATCGGACCACAGCCGGGTAGTGCGTCTTGTACAGCCGCTCCAGGTCATCCATGCTGATTTCCCTCCGCGAGCTGTGCAATGCCTGCCCGATTATTGACGCTTCGGCAGGGGTCAACTTGCACACCCCACTCCCCAATCCCACTCCCCATTCCCCAATTCCCCATTCCCCTATTCCCTACGTCCCGCGAACACACAGCCCGGGTGCATTGTATCCCCTGGCGAGGGCCATTCACTACAGAGGTCCGGTTTGGCCGGCCGCCCGTCCGGCCGGCGCCGGCCATGCAGAGCGCAATGGACCCCGTCCTCCATCAGGAACTCGCAGGCCGAGATCATTTCCGCTCCCAACGAGTAGGGGCTCTCCCGCTCCACCTTGCAGAGATAGGGCGATTTCCGTGATCGCACCAGAGCCTCGAGTTTCCGCTGCCTTGGGGTACACATGATCTCGACCTGCAGATCTCGGCAGCAGGCGGCGCCGCGGGTGTTGTCGGCGGTGCGGCAAGGAGCCCCGACGCACGGGTTACTGCCAGCGTGGATGGGAAGCTCACGAGGGGGCCGGACCGGCGGTGGAAGGACCCGGGTGACCACCTTGCCGCCTTCCACGATCCTGAACCGATCACCTGGAAAGCAGCGCGGCTCGGCGGGATCGGGTTCGAGATCTCTGCTCAGCGTTCTCGAGTAGCCATAGAGCCTGCACCCCTCAATGCACCGCGGCGGCTTGGGTTCCTGCCGTCCTGCCGTCCTGCCGTCCGACCGGCTGACCGACTGACCGGGTGATCGCCTGGTCTCGCGCTCCAGGTACTTGCACGGCACCTGGAGGACCGCCTCCTGATAGAGGTCGTTCCCATCCCGCCGCAGGTCACCCAGAAACGTGATCCGTTCCGTGTGGCCGAGCAGCCAAGTCGCCTCGTGATCGGCCGATATTGGGTCGATCGTCTGCACTCCTAACGGCTCAACCGCCCGTCCGCCCAACCGCCCATCCGCCCCTTTCAATCTCGCCACCCGCAGCAGGACTCGAAGTCCGTGGCATTGGGGACCCATAGACCGGCAGGGTGGGGCGTTTCGCTTCTCGCTGTTCACCCAACCAAGATAGGCCGCTCCGGTGACTGGCCGCGGGCATTGTCCTCCCGGGGGTTTGCGCCATCGTCCCCGAAGAGCGGAGGATGGTGTTATTTTCGACCCGTGCCGTATTAGTGAATTCTTTCACATTCAGCTTCGGAGGCAGCAAGGCGATGAGAGCGATCGCGGTGATGGTCGGTCTGGCCGCCGCAATGGCCGGGTGCGGTGGGGAGAGACAGGGAGAAGCCGGGGGAATGGCGGACACGACGCAGATGGCTCCGGCACCGGCACCGGCGGCCGGCGGGGTGACCCACAACGTGGACATGGTGCTGGAGGGGGCCACGGCGTACAAGTTCGTCCCCGCCGAGCTTTCCGTGAGGGTGGGTGACAAGGTCGTCTTCCACAACGTGAGCGGCGGGCCCCACAACGTGGCCTTCTGGCCCGACAGCATTCCGGCGGGTGCCCGGGCGGTCCTCGAGCCCCAGATCCCGAACCCGATCGGGCCGCTGAGCAGCGAGCTCATGGTCGATCCCGGTGCGACGCTGACGATCACCTTTGTCGGCGCGCCGACCGGCGAGTACCGGTTCACCTGCACGCCCCACATGCCGATGGGGATGAACGGCAAGATTACGGTTACCCAGTAACAGGCGGTAAGGTGAGGGGTGAGAGGTAAGAGGTAAGAGGGAAACATACCTCTCACTTCTTCTCACCTCTCACGCTTGTGACCGCCGCCACTATCACTCCGACGACCACCCCCGCCACCGCATCGACGGCGTAGTGCATCTGGGTGTAGACCACCGCTACCGGCAAGATCAGGGCGGGGAGGAGCAGCGCGAATCCGAGAGGCCGCGATCCCTGCCAGGTGACCAGCGCCGCCGCTAGTGCTGCGGCAACGTGAGACGAGGGAAACGCGGCTCCATAGGAGCTGCCGCGTTCCAACAGTCCGTACACGAACCGCGCGGCGGGATTGTCGAGGAGCTCGGGTGAGGGGGGCGGAAACACGTAGTTGGGACCGGCCACCGGATAGAGCAGGAACACCAGGAAGCAGAGGCCGTACGAAACGGTGATCGTCGCGACGACTCGCCTGAGGGCCACCGGCTGGCCCCGGACCAGAAACCAGATCGGTCCGGCCGCCACCACCGGATAATAGCTCGCATAGACGGCGTGCAGCACGGTGCTCCAGAGCCGGCTGGGGGAACTCTGCCACCAGGTGTAGCTCACCTGGCCCCCGAAGAGGAGTTCTTCCCACCGCTGCACGACTCGGTCGTGGGTGGCGATCCCGATCCCGCCACGCCCATTCACCAGGTCGAGTGCCCCGTACAGCGAGACGACGAGCACCAGCGGGTAGAGCTCGCGCAGCGTCCGGCCGAAGCGGCCTAACCCGGGGCGCTGGACCAGCAGGACCAGGGTGGCAGCCAGGGCATTCGCCACCAGGGTCCAGGCGGCCTCCGGCGCCTGCCCGGCCCGGGCCGCGGCGACGGCTGAGGCAACCGCGAGGTACCCGAGCACACCCCAGTCAATCGGCCGGAGCCGGAGCCGGCGTTCGCGGTCACCTCTCACCTCTCACCTCTCACCTCTCACCTCTTACTCTTCACGTTTCACTTTTCACAGCCATCCCGCCTGCCGGTACCATGCCGCCGTGTCGCCTAACCCGCGGACGAGATCGTACTCCGCCCGCCAGCCGCTGGCGGCTTCGAGCGGGCCGGGGTCGGCGGTCCAGGCGGGCGCAAACAGCTCCGCTGCCTTGTCGGGCGTAAGCAGGGTTGTGGCGCCCGCGAGTTGGGCGGCAGTCGCGGTCAACCCGAACAGGCCGTGGGCCAGCCAGCGGGGCAGATGAACCAGGCGGACCCGTTCCCGTTCCATCGCCTTCGCCACCGCCCGTGCGAGGCCCGCGCTGGTCACCACGGCCGGATGGCAGGGATAGAACACCCCACCAATCGTCGCCTGGCTCCGCCCCGCCGCAAGCAGCGCGCGGGCCAGGTCGGTCGCATGCACCAGCGAAAGTTCCTGCCCGCCGTCGCCGAAGACCGGCAGGATCCCGTAGCGCGCGGCCCGGAACACCCGGAGGAACTCGGTGTCGCGCGGCCCATACACGCCGGGCGGTCGCAGAATGGTCCAGGGGAGCGGCCCCGCCTGCACCACCTGCTCCCCGGCGAGCTTGCTCCGGCCGTACCCGCTCGCCGGGGCCGGGGGCTCGTGGTCGCTCCGCCGCTCCCCGCGGCCTGAGGGACCCGCCGCCGACAGGGAAGAGACGTACACGAAGCGGGCCCGGGGCGATCCCTCGGCCGCCGCCCCTAACACGCGGGCCGTCCCGTCCCGGTTCACCGCGAAGAAATCGCTCTTGCTTCGGGCCTTGACCAGGCCGGCGCAGTGATACACGATGTCCTGGTCCCGGGCCGCAGCCCGCAACGCCTCCTTGTCGCCCAAGTCTCCCGCCACGAGCCGCACCCCGCGGTCTCGAAGCGGACCGGCCTTGGCGGGTGACCGAACCAGCGCGGTCACGCTGTCGCCCGCCTGGAGCACGGCGTCGATCAGGTGGCTCCCGACGAACCCGGTCCCGCCGGTCACCAGCGCTCTCATAACCCCCGGTCGAGCAGCCGGTATCGCTTGTAGACGGTGAACCCCACCTTCGCGATGCCCGCGTTCATCGCTGCGTTGTCCTCCAGGATCCAGCTGGCTTCGCCCCAGGTGT
>JBQTHV010000091.1:0-6343 GCA_052389555.1 Gemmatimonadales bacterium
CGTGCATACTCAGGGTACCGGGGCTTCGCGCTCGGGGAGCTGTCAGGCCGTCACGATGGGCACCGTCTTCGTTAGTCATTCCGAGCAAGAGGCCATCCTTGCCCTGGAGATCGCCCTAGGGTTGGAAGAGCACGGCTATTCGACGTGGTGCTACGAAGTCGACAGTGTTCCGGGGCCCTCCTATCTGGTCCAGACTGGCGACGCGATCGAACGGGCCGAAGCCGTGATCCTCGTGATTTCCCGGCAGTCCTTGGCCTCTCACCAGGTGACCCGTGAGGTAGAACGGGCCCACGAGTCCCGGAAGCAATTCATTCCGCTCCTCGTGGACCTGACTCATCCGGAGTTTCAGGCGGCCCAGCCCACCTGGCGGCAAGCTCTGGGGACTGCCACTTCGCTCGCCATCGTTCCGGGTGACCGCGGTGCGACGGCCTCGCGTCTGGTGAGCGGCCTCCGGGCGCTGGGGCTGTCTCCCGCTCCCGCGCCCAGTGAAGATCGGATCCGGCAGATCCAAAAGGAGCTGAACCGGCGGTCCGGTGAAGTCGTGGCAACAGGGCGCAGTCAGGCCAAGAGTGAGGATCAGACGCAAGGTGGGCGGCGTCGCTCAGCGACGAAGATGGTGCTGATCGGGGCCGCTGCCGTCGTCGTCGGCCTGGGTGGGCTGTGGTTGGCGAGCCAACGGAGTTCCAGTGGTACCGGCTCCAGCGGGAGCCATGAGGCGGCTCAATCAGCCGCGACATCTTTCAGGAGGAGTCGGCCGGCAGGTGCGGTGCAGTCCACCGACACCATGCCGGCATACCAGATCGTCCAGCCCGCGTTTCGCCCTCCGCTGCGTGCGAAGACTCTCGCGTCGGCATCGACATCGGATGATGCGTTGCTCGGCCTGACCCTGCTTCGGCTGCGACCGGCAACAGCGAGCGACGAGAGCCGGTTGCTGGTACAGGAACAGGTGGCGGGACAGCCGGTCGCCTCGTGGGCGCCAGTTCGCAGTGAGTCCGGTTTTGCCCTTGCGGAGGGAGAACGGGTCCGCCTGATGATCGAATCGGCCCGAAGCGGTTACCTGTATGTGATCGACCAGGAGACATACGACGACGGGACGCTCGGGCCTCCCTTCCTCATTTTTCCGACCACGCGTACCCGCGGGGGAGACAATCGCGTCGCTCCTGGCCGCCTGGTCGACATTCCAGCCGAGACCGACATGCCGCCGTACTTCCGCCTAACCCGCAGTCGTTCCGATCACGTCGGCGAACTCCTGACCTTTCTCGTGGTCTCGGACCCTCGGACCGACCTGGATATCGGGAGTCAACCGCTTCGGCTCGACGCCGATCAGGTCGAGCAGTGGCAGCGCCAATGGGGGAACGCGATCGAGCAACTGGGGATGGTGAATGCCGCCGCTCAGCCATTCACGATCGCGGAACGCGAGGCCAGTGGACAGGCCTCGCGGCTCCTGACCCAGGACGAGCCGATGCCTCAAACGATATTCCGATTCGCCGCAGGCCCCCGAGATCCACTCCTGGTTCAGGTACGCCTGAGGATCCGGTAGGTCCCCGGGATGCCTTCGGCATCGCCTACCCGTCTGCGCTTGAACCGAACCCGGGTTAGGGCGGGAACCTGGATCGCGGCGACTCTCCTGTTGACCGTCGCATGTCGAGAACAGTCATCCGGCGCGGAGGAGGCCGATAGCCGGCCGGAGATCGTCCCTCCGACCGGTCACACCGCGTCGGTCTATGCCGTTGCATTCAGCCCCGACAGCCGATGGCTGGTTTCCGCAAGTGCCGACCGGACGATTCGGATTTGGGACGCGGTTTCCGGACGGCAGCTCCGGAGCCTCAGCGGACACGAACGCGAAGTCATCACCGTCGCAGTGGCACCATCCGGGCAGCTCATCGCATCGGCCGGGGTGGGCGGTGAAATCATCGTCTGGGACGCTCCCCTCGGCGAACCCCTCTTTCGGCTCAAGACCGAAGGCGTCCTGGTGCGCCGCTTGGCTTTCAGCTCGGATGGTCGCTGGCTTGCGGCAGCGTCCGTCGACGCCGGGATCATGATCTGGGACCTCTCGAACCTGGCCGACGATCAGAAACCGCGAGTCCTACCCGGGAGCGGTTGGATCTCGCTCGCGTTCACTCCGGATGGGCGCTGGTTGGCCACTGGTGGCGCGGGTCCAATGGTGATAAGGCTTACGCTAGGCTTGGCTCCTCATCCACCCGAAGAGGCCGAATCGGGAATCACCCTCTGGGAGGTCGCCACCGGAAAGCCCTTGGGTAAAGTCCCGACCGCCGCACCGGTGGTCACCGACCTGGCCTTCAGTCCGGACGCGAGATTGCTTCTGGTGGGGACCGCGACCGAGGTCGCTGCCTCGGACGCCATGGAGTTCACCGCCCCGAGTGACAGCCTCGAAATCTGGAACACGCAGGACTGGAGCAGGCTCTACTCCCTTGGAGGAGACCGCCGCGGCATCCTCTCGTTCTCCTTCTCCCCGACCGGAAAGCTGGTCGCCTATGGTTCGGCGGATGGTACCATCCGGCTCTGGAGCGTGGGGGAGCGGCGTGAGGTCTATCAGGTTACCGGTAGAACTCGAGGGGTGCTGGGCCTCGCCTACAGCAAGGACAATCGAATCCTCGCCTCTGCCAACCGGATCGGGACCCTGTACCTGTGGACTCGCGAGCCGCCCAAGCTACTGGGCGGCAACGTGACGGGGCTTCACGCCGTGGAGTTCAGCCCGGACGGAAGGTGGCTCGCCGTTTCGAGCGACGACCAGACCATCAAGTCGTGGGACTTGGTTCAGGGGACCCAAAAGGGAGCGGTCTACGCAGTCGGGGGCTACGTGTACCGGTTTGCGTTCCACCCGGATGGGGCATCGATGGCGGTGGCGACAGAATCCGTCCGGGGGGACCAACGCGCCTTGGCTCTCCTCGACAGGGCCACGACCCGTCCGCTCCGGGGCTTCCAAGGCCACACCAGCGGGATCGCGGCACTCGACTTCAGCAAGGACGGGCAGCGTATCGCCGCTGCTGGCGAGAACGAAGACCGCACGATCAAGGTGTGGGAGGTCGCCAGCGGCCGACTGCTGCAGTCCTGGGATGGTCATTCCTCCGGGGCGATGACCGATCTGGAATTTGCTCCGAGCGGCCGGCGTCTCGCGTCGGTCGGGCGGGATGGCCCCACTATGCAAGAACGGGTCAAGGTCTGGGATCCGGAAACCGGTCGCTTGATTTGGGAGACCGAGACGCTCGCGACACCCAGCGTGACCTTTTCACCTGGAGAGGAATGGCTTGCCGGTGCGGCCGACTACAAGGTCGATCTATGGGACGCGGCAACCGGAAAACTCCTGCGGGATTTCACGGGGCATACCCGGCCGGTGGAGGCCGTGGCCTTCAGCCCGGACGGCAGATTGCTCGCCTCGGCTGGGCTTGATGGCGTGGTGCGGCTCTGGGACCCGCGCAGCGGAGCTGGGATTGGGGTTCTGACCGGGCACACCGGTGAGATCTTTGCATTGGCGTTTACTCCGGACGGCAAGCACCTGGCATCCGCGGGGAAGGACGGCGGGACGAAGATCTGGGACGTAGCCACCGGGAAGTTGCTCGGGACGTTGATCTCCCCGCTCGCCGCCAAAGACTGGCTGGTCATCACACCCGACGGCCTGTTCGACGGCTCCTCGGGGGGCTGGGTGGGAATGCTTTGGCGATTCTCCCGTAACACCTTCGATGTGGCGCCAGTGGAGGCCTTCTTCAACGAGTTCTATTCGCCCGGGCTCCTGGGGGATATTCTGCGGGGGCAGCGGCCCACCGCGGTTCGCCACATCGCGCGGCTCGACCGTCGTCAGCCCCGGGTTTCACTCGCTTTGGTCCACCCAGCACCGACGGCCGGAGTTACCGAGCGGACCGTGGCGGTCAAGATCGAAGTTGCTGAAGTGCCGGCGGACTCTCAGCACGCCGAGGGCAGCGGAGTGCGAGATGTTCGACTATTCCGCAACGGCGCGCTGGTGCAGCGCTGGCGCGGGGAAGTACCCCTGCAAGGCGGCACCGCGACGCTGCAAGCGGAAATCCGACTCATCGCGGGCGAAAACCGCCTCGTGGCCTACGCGTTCAATCGGGACAACGTCAAGAGCGCCGACGCCACTCTCGCCGTGAGCGGGGCCGAGGGGCTGAGACGCCAGGGCATGGTCCATGTCCTCGCGGTCGGAATCGATAGGTACGCGAATCCTCAATACGACCTGCGGTACGCCGGCGCCGATGCGAATACATTCGCGGCTGAGCTCCGGGCCCGACAGCTGGAAGTAGGCTCGGCGGTACGAACCGTCACGCTGCAGGACCAGTCGGCCACGCGGGCGAACATTCTGCGCGCCCTCGATCGACTCTCGGGCCGGGCCAGCGGCCCCTCACTTGCCGGGGAACCTGCCGCCGTGGCGGGCCTGCGGCAGGCGGAGCCCGAAGACGTGGTATATGTCTACTTTGCCGGTCACGGCACGGCGGTGGGGCCGCGTTTCTACTTGATCCCGCACGACCTGGGCTATGCCGGACCGCGCGATCAGCTCGATCAGCAGGGGCTGCAGACGATCCTCGACCACAGCATCTCGGATGTCGAACTCGAGAGGGCGCTTGAGCCCTTGGATGCCGGCCACGTTGTGCTGGTGATCGATGCCTGCAATTCCGGCCAGGCACTGGAGGCTGAGGAGAAACGCCGCGGCCCCATGAACTCCAAAGGGTTGGCCCAACTGGCTTACGAAAAGGGGATGTTCGTTCTCACCGCTGCCCAGAGCTACCAAGCGGCGCTCGAAGCGGCGCAGCTCGGTCACGGCTATCTCACGTTCGCGCTGATCGAGGAAGCGCTGAAAACGCCCGCGGCAGACACCGATCCTCCGGATGGATCGGTCGACGTTCGCGAATGGCTGCAATACCCGACTGAACGGGTCCCTGAGCTGCAACAGGCCCGGCTCGTGCAGGCCCGGGAACTGCGGCACGATCTGCTCTTTGTCCCAGGGGACGAGTCCATCACGGACATCGCCCGACGCACACTCCAGCGTCCCCGAGTTTTCTATCGCCGGGAAGCTGACGTCACTCCACTGGTCATCACGCGACTCAGGCGTCCTTGAACGTGGCCACCCTGATACGAAGCAGGTCGAGGCTGGTGGCGGGAGCTTGCCTTTGCCTCGGGGCCAGCATCGCATACAGTCAGGAACCAACTCGCCCACGCGCGCCAGGCACGCCACCGCCGGTGAGCCGGACCGGCGATTCGGTCCGCTCCACGATCCCGTTCTTTTCGCTCGGCGAGTCGCCGCTCGCGCTTCGGGGCGAGGTGCGGCCCGGCCTATTCGTCTCCGCGGTAGGACGCCGCGCCATCGCGATGGGAACCGAGGACGGCCGCTTCGAGCTCTGGTCCTGGCCGATCAAGTGGCTGCATGATTTCGAGATCTTCTTCCGGATTCCGAAATACGTCGAGCCGATCCCGGGCCACACCATCGCCCGAACCATGGTGCAACGCCCCGAGGGACTCACGATCGAGTACGCCTACGAGCAGTTCACGGTCCGGCAGCACGTGTTCGTGCCCCTCGACCAGCCGGCGGTGATCATGCTGCTCGAAGTGGACGCGGTGCGGCCGCTCGATGTCGTTGCCCGCTGGACTCCCGATATCCACTTCGCGTGGCCGGCAGGCCTGGGCGGCCAGTACCTCATCTGGGAGCAGAACGCCCAGGCCTTCCTCTTTTCCGAGGGGAAGCAGCAGATCAACGCGTTCCTCGGCTCGCCAGCGGTCACCCAGGCTTCCGACGTCCCGGCGCACATGCTGGCGGCGGAGCGCCCCCAGCTCGTGCTTGCCATCGGTGGCGAGGGCGAACGGTACTCGCCGCCCAATCTCGGCGAGCCGCCGGGCCGCGGGATCAACTTACGCGTGGCCTATGTCCCGATCGTGCTCGCCGGTGGTGACATGCCGCGCGATTCCGCGCTCGCGCTCTATCGGCGGCGCGTCGCCCCCGGTGCCGCCGAGCGCGAATGGGCCCGGCGAGTGGCCCATGCGGACAGCCTGCGGCGAACCCAGCTCATCCTGCGAAGTCCCGATTCGCTCATGAACCGCGCGGTCGAGTACGCCAAGATCAACCTGGACGAGAGCTTGGTCTGCAACCCCGATCTCGGCTGTGGCCTGGTTGCGGGTTATGGGTTGTCGGGTGGCGCATCGGACCGGCCCGGATTCGGATGGTTCTTCGGCGGTGATGCGGCGATCAATTCCTTCGCCATGTCGGGCGCTGGGCAGCACGCCCTGGTCCGCGAAGGAGTACTCCGGTTCTTCGCGAAGTACCAGCGCAGCGACGGCAAGATCACCCACGAGATCTCGCAGGGGGCGGGTAAGATCC
>JBQTHV010000092.1:0-2700 GCA_052389555.1 Gemmatimonadales bacterium
CGCGATGGGGATGGCGGTACCCGGGCCCGGAACCGGGGACGGAGAGGTGAGAGGTGAGAGGTGAGAGGTGAGAGGGTGGGGGCCATTCTGGCGGCGGTGGCTGTGGCAGCGGGCGCATTTGGCGCCCACGCCTTGCGAGGCGCTCTGAGCCCGGATGCGCTGGCATCCTGGGAAACCGCGGCGCGCTATCAGATGTATCACGCGCTGGCCCTGATCTTGGTCGGCATTCTGGCAGCCCGACGGCCGACTCAGACGCTGAGGGTCGCGGGCTGGCTCTTTGTCTCGGGCGTGGTACTGTTTTCGGGAAGTCTTTATTCGCTCGCGCTGACCGGCCAGCTCTGGTTCGGAGCGATCACTCCGCTCGGAGGAGCCGCGTTCATAGCGGGATGGGTGTGCCTGGCGGCCGGAAACAGAGGAGGCTCGGGGGGCCGGGATCCGGCCTGACACGCTGGTGGCGCACGCCGCTCCATTTGTGGAGGCCGTGCAGGAATCCGGCGTCTAATTTCTCGTTGGGCCCTGAGCGAGCTGGTTGCGCCGGCCACCCGGAAAGGAGGCTCTGCGATGAAGCCGTCACGGTCTCACACGCTGGAACACGGGGCGATCGCCGGACTGATTGCCGGTGCGGTGGTTGCGTTGTGGTTTCTGGGGGCGGACCTGATGAGCGGCGAGCCGTTCCGGACCCCAGCTCTCCTGGCGAACGTCCTGGTCCATCGCACCGGGCCGGCGGGTTTCCGTCTGATCGCGATGTATGCCCTGCTCCACTTCGGCATCTTCGCGCTGCTCGGAGTGGCTGCGGCCGCGATGCTCCGGGTCCTCAGTCTGGCCCCGAGTCTGTTGCTCGGGGTCCTGTTCGGCATCGGCGTGTTCGACAGCGTCCACTACGGGGCGTTGCTCCTCACCGGCACTGGAGTGCTCTCGGTATTGCCACCCCTCCAGGTGCTCCCCGCCAACCTGCTGGGCGGGCTCGCCATGATGGCCTACCTGCATCGCGCGACCCGCGCGGAGACGCCCTTGGGCCTCGCCGTATTGCGGGAGTATCCGCTCTGGACCAAGGGGATTGTGACCGGCCTGGTCGGCGCCGGGACAGTCGCGCTCTGGTTCCTGGTGGTCGACATCCTGAGGGACCGTCCCTTCTTCACACCGGCGGCGCTGGGCTCCCTCCTGTTCCTCGGAGCGGCAAGTCCCGGCGAGGTGCGGGTCGACCCCGCAATCATCGGCGCCTATACGTTGGTCCATCTCGTGGGGTTCGTCTTCGCCGGCCTCCTCCTGGAATGGATCGCCTCGCGGATCGAGCGAGCTCCCGGAATGTGGCTGGTGACCCTGCTCTTTTTCATCACCCTGGAGGCGCTGTTCATCGGTACCGCCGCTCCCACGAGCGGGTGGGTGCTCGGTGAATTGGGCTACTGGTCGATCGCCATCGCGAATCTGCTTGCCGTGGGAGCGATGGGCTGGTGGGTCTGGACATCCCATCCCCGATTGCGGCGCGAGTTGGTCGAGCAGCCGGTCCAGACGCGGGTGTAGCGCTCCACCGACCGGAGAAGAATCCGGGGCTCGGCGCGTGGAATTGACACTGTCCGCGCGATTCGGCTCCGTCGCCTGGCGGAGTTGTCACCCAACTTTGATCGATGACCCAAGCGCCGCGTGGCCGGTTGCTTCCGGCCGTGCGTGGGGCGGTGCGGGGCCGGCATTGGAGCCCTCGCACCGAGGAGGCCTACACCGGCTGGGTGCGTCGTTTCGTGCGGTTTCACCGGCTCCGACATCCCGTCGACATGGGCGAGGCCGAGGTGGCGGCGTTTCTCCGCCATTTGGCGGTAGAACGGAACGTCAGCGCCTCGACCCACAACCAGGCCCTCAGCGCGCTCCTTTTTCTTTATCGCGATGTCCTGGACCGGCCGCTCCGGACGATGGTCGGCCTGGCTCGGCCTGCCGGGCCAAGGCGATTACCGGTGGTACTGGACACCGGGGAAGTCCGAGCGCTGCTCGGTCGGCTCCGCGGGGTACGCCGCCTGATGGCTGCGCTCCTCTATGGGAGCGGACTTCGGCTGCAGGAGTGCCTCGAGCTCAGAGTGAAGGACCTCTCTTTCGAGCGGGGCGAGATCGTGGTGCGGCGGGGGAAGGGGGGAAAGGACCGGGTGACCGTATTACCCGCCCGGCTCCAGGCGGCCCTGCGGATGCATCTCACGCGGGTGAAGGCGCAGCATGATCGCGATCTGGCGCGGGGGGGCGGCGAGGTCGTCCTGCCCGGGGCACTCGACCGGAAGTTACCGGGAGCGAGCCGCGACTGGGCTTGGCAATGGGTGTTTCCCGCTTCGCGCACGTGGGTCGAACCGAAGAGCGGAATCCGCCGCCGCCATCATCTCGACCCTTCGGTCCTCCAGCGGGCGATTCGGGACGCGGCCCGGCTAGCGGGGATTCCGAAGCGGGTGACCTGCCATTCGTTGCGGCACTCGTTTGCGACGCACTTGCTGGAATCGGGGTACGACATCCGGACGGTGCAGGAGCTGCTGGGTCACGGGGACGTGAGCACAACGATGATTTACACTCATGTGCTCAACCGGGGTGGTCTGGGGGTTCGGAGCCCGGTTGACCTGTTGGGATAGGCAAGCGGAGGCCCTGGCCGGGTTAGACGGCCATTGACAGAATAGGCCGCCACCGCCCGCCCTGCATACGTCGCCCTGGTCGCAGCCTATCATGGCTGGG
>JBQTHV010000093.1:0-12602 GCA_052389555.1 Gemmatimonadales bacterium
CCATCGGTCACCAAGTACCTGGCCGGCTCGGTGTCCGGCAGTCAGGCGACTCTCAGTGTCGGCGATTCCCGCGCCCTCGGCAACCCGTTTGCCAGCGCGAGCGGCGGGTTCATCCTCGCGGCGCCCACTTCGCCCGGTGCGCCGTTCTTCGCGGGGGTCTGGTTCCTCGAAATCGTCGGAGGCAATCCGATGCCGGCCCTCAATCTGCCGGTCCTCGCCGCCGGCTGGCGCTATGAAGGCTGGGCGGTGATCAACGGGCAGCCGCTGACCACCGGGACCTTTCTGAATCCAACCGGGAGTGACCAGGCCGCTCCGTTCAGCGGACCGCAAGCGGGGCCGCCATTCCCGGGCGAAGACTTCGTCGAGAACGCGCCTGCCGGGTTGGCCTTCCCGGCCGACCTGCGCGGCAAGATGATCGTGATCTCGATCGAGCCGAATCCCGACGATTCGCCGGCGCCGTTCACGCTCAAGCCCCTGGCGGGCACGGCGCCCCAAGACGCCCAGGCGATGACGCGCTATCCGTTGCAGAACCAGGCGGCGGGGTTCCCGACTGGCACGGCGGAAATCCGGTAATGCCCTAACCCGCATCTGAAGGAGTTGTCCCGGATTACGTGGATCAACTCTCTGGTTGGCAGTCAATAGACACTCCCAAGCGGGGCAACGGGCCGACGGATATATTGATCGTCCCGGAGGTAAACCCATGCCCATGCTACGAAACTGTCCCTGCCTTGTGGTTCTGGCCGGCATACTCATTCCCTTCGCCAGGACGTCGGCTCAAGGCCGAGCCTTCACGCCGAATGACTGGTACCGCGTCACGACGGTGAGCGCGCCCGCGGTCTCCCCGGACGGGAGCCGGATCGCGTTCACCGTGACAACGGTTCTCACCGCGGAGAACAAGCGACACTCCGAAGTCTGGATGGTCGCGGCTCAGGGTGGCGAACCGATACGGCTCACCGCTCCCGGCGTCGAGAGCTCCAATCCCCGCTGGTCGCCCGACGGGAAACTGCTGCTCTTCACCTCCAATCGCCCCGGTGCCAAAGGGGGATCCGGTAACCGGACCTGGGCCTTGCGCATGGATCGGCCCGGGGGCGAGGCGTTCGAAGTGGACAGCCTTCCGCCCGGCTCCTGGCCCCGTGACGGCCGGTTCCTCGCCTGGGCGGAAGCGGACACCGCTCGCCCGCAGCGGGACACCACTCGGCGCGATCCCTTTGCCCGCATGCAGCCGATGGCGCGCCCGCCGTTCGGGGCGATTACCTCCCCACTCGACCCGGCCCGCTTCGACGGTCGTCACATCATCGAGTTCCCCTATAAGTCCAACGGTCCGGGCTTACTGCCGAATCCCCGCGAAGCGCGTACCTATCGCGCGGCGCAGATCTGGATCCGATCGCTCGACGGCGGACCCAAGCGGGCGATCACCCGGTCGGTCTATTCGCATCAGAACGTGCGCGTGTCGCCCGACGGGCAGTGGATCGTCTTCACGGCCGACGCCCGGTTGCGCTCCGATTCCATCGTGCGGGCCGAGCGCGATTCCCTGGGCCGATTGCCGTATGACGCCCGGCGCGACGAGGCGCCGCGCAATGACGTGGACATCTTCCTCGTCCCGGCGGCAGGCGGCGAGCCCAGGCGCATCACCACCGCGCCCGGTAACGAGAGTACACTCATGTGGTCTCCCGACAGCAAGCGCATCGCGTACGTTGCGGCGCCGGCCCGTACCGCCTCCCGGCGGGTCTACCTGGTCGATCTCGCCGGCGGCACCCCAGTAAACCTGCTGGGCGACTGGCAATACGAGCCCAACGAGATCACCTGGCTGGCCGACGGGCGCATCGCCTTCGCCGCGGCAATCGGCGGGCGGACTGCGCTGTTCGCGCTCGATCCGGTCACCAAGCAGCGGACCGAGCTGCTCGGCGGCAGGCGGCGGCTCAGTGGCCTCGATTGGGACGAGGCGGGCAAGCTCGTGGCATACGTCTCGACGAGCCTAACCCGCCCAACCGAGCTCTTTGCCGCCGGCATGGACCAGAGCGGCGAGCGACAGCTTACCCGCTTCAATGACGCCCTCAACGAGGAACTCGCCTGGTCGGACGCCGAGCGGTTCACCTTCCGCTCGGTGGGCGGCCTGGAGATCGAGGGCTGGCTGATGAAGCCCCACGAATACACGCCGGGGAGCAAGTACCCGCTCGTGCTCTACATCCACGGTGGCCCGCACTCGGCATACGGGGAGAACTGGTTCGACGAATTCCAGAACCTGGCGGGCGCGGGCATGTGGGTGCTCTTCACGAACCCGCGTGGCTCCAGCGGCTACGGCGCGACCTTCACCTACGCGACGCGGGGCCGGTGGTTCGCGGAAGACTATCAGGACCTCATGCGCGCGGTGGATGTCGTGGCGAAGCGGCCGGATGTGGACTCGACCCGGATGGGCGTGACCGGCGGCTCCTATGGCGGCGTGATGACCGCGTGGGTCACCGCCAAGACCACGCGGTTCAAGGCAGCGCAGTCCGACCGGATGATCAGCGACTGGACCTACTGGTATGGCTCCTCCGACGCGCAGGGACTCACCGAGTTCGAGTTCTTCGGAAAGCCCTGGGAGAATCAGGCGATCTACGACTCGCTCTCCCCGATCCGGAAGGTGCATCGGGTGAAGACCCCGACGCTCATCGTGCAGTCGGAAGAAGACCACCGCACGCCAATGGGGAACGCCGAAGTGTGGTTCATGGCCCTCAGGAAGCAGGGCGTGCCGGTCGAGTTCATCCGCTATCCGCGCTCGACCCACGATCTCTCGCGGACCGGCGAGCCGTGGCTGCTGGTGGACCGGTTGGGCCGGCTGCGCCAGTGGTTCGGGTATTGGCTCAAGGACGAGCGGGGGACCGGGAGGGTCGCCGCGGACAGCCGTGAACCGCGATGACACAGATTGAACTGAAGCCCACAGATTAAACGGATGAAACGGATTCTGGGTGGTGAACCCAAACCTTTGTCGATCCAATCTGATTAATCCGCTTAATCTGTGGGCATTTGTTTCAATCCGCGTTATCCGCGTCATCCGTGGATAAACCCCAGAAACCGACTATGACCGACCGAGTCACCCACTATCGTTGGACCGATCTCCCCCGCGAGCAAGTAACCGACCTGCTTGACCGCCGGCTCATCACCGGCGACCGCATGATGCTGGCCCATGTGTATCTCAAGCAGGGCTGCCTCGTGCCGAAACACTCCCACGAGAACGAGCAGCTCACCTACGTCCTGGAGGGCGGATTGCGGTTCTGGATCGGCGACGACGAGTCGGAGACGATCGACGTCATGGCCGGTGAGGTGCTCCATATCCCGAGTCAGGTGCCGCACAAGGCGCTGGCGCTGGCCGACACCCTCGACGTGGACGTGTTCTCCCCGCCGCGGCAGGACTGGCTGGACAAGACGGACGACTACTTGAGAGGGGCCAGGGGCCAGGGGCCTGACAGCAGGCCGCGCTAGTGGACCTCGGGATTCGGGAACGGGTAGCGGTCGTCGCAGCGGGGAGTAAGGGCCTCGGCAAGGCAGTGGCGGAGGAGCTGGCCGCCGAGGGCGTCCTGCTGGTGCTCTGCGCCCGGGGCGAGTCGGCCTTGCGGTCCACCGCAGAGGGGATCCGGCAGCGATACGGCGCGAAGGTGCACACGGTGCAGGCCGACGTGGCCAAACCCGGCGAGCCGGAGCGGGTGGTGAAGCAGGCAGTGCGTACCTTCGGCCGGGTGGATATCCTGCTCACCAACAGCGGCGGACCACCGGCCGGAGCGTTCGAGTCCCTAACCCGCGAGGCCTGGGACCAGGCGACCGCGCTCGTGCTCGGGAGCGTGGTGGAGTTCTGCCGGGCCGTGGTTCCGGGGATGAAAGAGCGGCGGTGGGGCAGGATTCTCAACGTTGCCTCGATCGCCGCCAAGCAGCCGGTCGAGAATCTCATGCTCTCGAATAGCATTCGCGCGGCGGTGATCGGGTTCGCGCGCACGTTGGCCAACGAGGTGGCCCCGTTCGGGATCACCGTGAACAATCTGCTCCCCGGCTTTACCCGCACCGACCGGATGGTGGAGCTTGCCCGGGTGAACGCCGCCAAGGAAGGGATCTCCGAGGAAGAAGCGCAGCGTCGGTTCGCCGCCCAGGTCCCGATGGGGCGGATGGCCGAGCCTCGGGAATTCGCGGCGCTAGCCGCGTTTCTGGCTTCGGAGCGGGCGAGCTACATCACCGGGCAGTCGGTCGCCGTCGATGGCGGCTGGATCCGGGGCCTGCTTTAAGGTTAGAGGTGAGAGGTTAGAGGTGAGAGGTTAGAGGTAAGACGTGAGAGGGTACGGACCTAACCCGCGCCGCACCTCTCACCTCTCACCTCTTACCTCTTACCTCTTACCTCTTACCTCTTACCTCTTACCTCTTACGTTCACTTCATCGGATTCGCCAGCTCGATCTTGAACGGCGCCTGGCCGTGGAGCTGGATGGTAGTGGTCCCCTTCGACCCGCCGAAGTGGGGCATCTTCCCGGGGATGTACAGGAACGAGCCCTCCTTGTAACTCACCAGCTTCGACTCGTCCCGCTTATCTCCCATTGCTATTTGTAGCTCCCCATCGAGCACGGTTACGTGCTCCGCCATCGGATGCCAGTGGGGTGGGAACTTGTAGCCGTCCGGGAACCAGAGCCGGACGACGTAGGTTCCGGATTCGGCGTTCGGATCCCCATGGATCGGGGCGATCTTCACCCCCGGATCGAACCCGGGGATCTCGAGCGGTGTGAAGGTGACCTTGTCGGGGGTCACCGCTGCATGGGTTCCCAATCCGGCCCCCGTGGGCTGCTGGGCCAGCGCCACTGCCGGGAGGAACAACACAACGGCGACCACCAGGATACCACGCCTTAGAGCTTTCATCGCTCCGCCTCCTGAACGGGACAGCATGAAGGAGGGCTAATGTTCCGCGTAACACCCGAAGCTGTCAATGGGGGGGAGGTACTCAGGCCGAGAATCCACCATCCAGCAGGGCCTCGAGCTGGGCGCGCTGGGCCAGTCCGATATGACGGCCGACCTCTATTCCGTCCCGAAACGCAATGAGGGTGGGAATCCCTCGAATCCCGAACCGCTCGGTTAACCCGGGGCTCCGGTCGGTGTCGAGCTTGATGAAGAGCGCCCGCCCGGCGCGGTCGTAGGCCAGCCCATCGATAATGGGTGCGATCATCTTGCAGGGCCCGCACCAATCGGCGTAGAAGTCGGCCAGCACCGGCGTGGTGGTCCCCTGGAGGACGGCATCCAGCCGCTCAGCGGAGACCTTTACGGGGCGGTCGAGCAGGAGCGGCCGCTTGCACGAGCCGCAGCGGGGGCCGGCCGACAGCTTGTTCAGGTCGACCCGGTTCAGCTGATCGCAGAAGGGGCAGGGGACGGTCGCATGCATGACCGTGAACAGTGAACCGTCAACCGTGAGCGGTCAACGGTGAACGGCGGCGCTCCGCAACGCGACAGCGTACGACGGGAGCTGGCGGCATTGCTCCAGTCCCGGGGAAGAATCACCTTCAGCGTTCGGTAGGGGTTCCTGATTCCAGCGGATGCCACCAACGAAGACCGGGAAACCGGGAATAGTCGCGATCGGTCGTGATCCACATCGGCGACCAGATTTTCCCTTGGCTCCCGCCGCCCGGCACAGCTCGACAAAGATTCCCTAGTGGCGGAGGCCCGGCTGGACCAGCACTGCATTCGGCTGGGACCGAAGCGCTTCGACAACGTCGAGGGCACGATCCGTCGGGGTGGGAGGAAGCAAGAGTCGAGGATGGGTGAGGATCCGCCGGCCCGGGAGGACCGATAGCGAATCGCAGCAAAGCGTTAGCTTTCTGTCATGCGCGTCGATCTTCACGAGCTGCTCGGCCTTCCGGGCGACCGGCGCCAGTTCTTCCGTCAGAGCATCGGGCAGTGGGGCGAGCGGCTGCTCCAGCAGACCGAGAAGCGGCTGGCCCCGGACAAGCATCTGCGTCCGCCGGGTGCCTTGCCGGAGGTCGCTTTTCTCGCCGCCTGCACGCGCTGTGGCGCCTGCGAGCCGGTCTGTCCGCCCCACGCGATCAAGTACCTCCCCGCGAGCGCGGGTCTGGCCGCGGGCACCCCCTGGATCGACCCGCAGAGTCAGCCCTGTATTGCCTGTCCGGACATGCCCTGCGTGCGCGCCTGCCCGACTGACGCGCTCACCATGCCACCCCACGGCTGGGAAGGCTACCGGCTCGGTGCAGTCGAGTTCGTTCCGGAGCGCTGCGTGACCTACCAGGGCACCTCCTGTCGCGTGTGTGTGGACGCCTGCCCGGTCGGCGAACGCGCTCTCACCCAGGACGATGCCGGCCACCCGGTGCTCCGGTGGGAGGGCTGTGTGGGGTGCGGAGTCTGCGTGCGCGAGTGCATCACGTCTCCTTCTTCCTTCGGCTTCATCCCGTCGGAGCAGTGACCGCGTCTCCTAACCCGCCGCCGCCCATTCCCTACCGGGTCGAGAAGCCCTGGGGTTACGAGCTGATCTGGGCGCTCACCGACCGCTACCTCGGGAAGATCCTCCACGTGAATGCGGGCCACGCGCTGAGCTGCCAGTATCACACGGTGAAAGACGAAACCCTCCACGTGCTCCGGGGCGAGGTGCTGCTCCGGCTGGGTCAGGGTGACGGTCTCGAAGAACATCGCTTCAAGACCGGGGAATCGGTCCACATTCCCGCCGGGCAGATTCACGAGATCGAGGCTCTTGCCGACAGCGACATCCTGGAAGCCTCGACCCCTGAGCTCGACGACGTGGTGCGCCTCAAAGACCGCTACGGCCGGGCGGGCCGGGCCTGACGTGCAAGTCATCATTCCACTGGCCGGGAAGGGGACCCGGCTCCGCCCGCACACCCATCTGGTTCCCAAGCCGCTGCTCGAAGTGGCCGGCCGTCCGGTCCTCGATTGGGTGATGGACACGCTCGCCCAGATTCCCGGCGGCGTCACCGAGCTGATTTTCATCACCGGACATCTCAAGGAACAGGTCGAGGACTATACCCGGGGCCGATATGGTGTTCCCTGCCACTACATCGAGCAGAAAGTCCAGGACGGTACCGCCGGTGCCGTGCATCTTGCCCGGCCTCTCGTCAGGGGTCCGGTTGTCATCGTGTTCGTGGACACGGTCTTCGAGGCTGACCTCTCGATCATCGGCCGCAGCGACGCCGCGGGCATCATCTGGGCCAAGGAGGTCGAGGACTACCAGCGCTTCGGCGTGGTGGTGACCGATCCCACGGGTTACATGACGCGCATCGTCGAGAAACCCAGCGAGCCGGTGAGCCGCCTGGCCAACATCGGCCTCTACTATGTGCGCGATGTAGCCGCGCTCTGGCGGGGGATCGAGCACGTGCTCAAGAGTCCCAAGCACAAGGGCGAGTACTACCTGACCGATGCGTTCCAGCACATGATCGAGCAGGGCCATCGCATCCTCACCGCCGAGGTCGGCGGCTGGTACGACTGCGGCGAGCTTGCGACGCTGCTGGAAACCAATGAGATCCTGCTGCGCACGCGAACCCGACTCGGCAAGCGGGCGGACTATCCGGGGGTCACGATCGAGGAGCCGGTGCTGATCGAGGAGGGCGTGACGCTCGAGGGGTCAACCATCGGTCCCAATGTCACGATCGGAACGGGCAGCGTGATCCGGGACAGCCGGGTGAGCCACACGATCATCGGGAATGGATGCGAGCTCACCGGGGTGCAGCTCAGCCATAGCATGCTGGGCGATCACGTCCGGATGCGGGACTACCGGGGTTCCGGCAGTCTCGCCGACCACAGCGAGCTTACCGCCGGGGGATAGGCGGCGGCCGTGGCGGTCACCGACGCGCTGTGCCGGTCCTTCCTCGATCTCTGGTGGCATTTCGATCCGTCCGCGGCTACCGCGGGCCGGCTGGGTGACTTCGATGCCGACTCGGTCCGGCAGCACATCGCGGCGCTCCGTTCGGTCGCCGGGGCGCTCGAGGAGCTTCCTGTCGAGGATGTGGCCGACGAGATCGATCGCACCGCCCTGCTCGATCACGTGCGGGTGTTGCTCTTCCGGCTGGAGCACGAGCACCCGTACCAGCGTAACCCGCTGCTCTGGGCCGAGCATCTCGCCACCGCGTTCGGCGCCGCGCTGGTCCCCTCCGATCCGGCCGCCGAGCCGGGGACCCAGGTCGCTGCGGCAGCAGCGCTCGAACGGCTGCGGGCGTTGCCGCGATTCGTCCGGAGTGCCCAGGACTCCTTGCGCCGTCCTCCCCAGATTCTGGCCGATGCCGCGCTGGAGCAGCTCGCCAACGTCTCGACGCTGGTGGAGCAAGCGATCGAGCGATACCGGCCGAGCTGGACCGGTGCCACCGGAGAAGCGAACGCGGGGACCCAGCGCGTGGTCGCCGAGGGAAGGAGAGCGCTTACCGGTCTGGTCCGCGCGCTTCGGGACCAGATCGCGCCGGATCCGGACCCCCACGGCGGGGCCATCGGCGAAGCCGAGGTGGATCGGCGGTTGCACTACGAGCACGCCAGCATTCACAACGCGGGCGAGGTCTGGCGGGCCGCGTTGCGCCACGCCACCGAAGCCGAGCAGGAGGTCAGCGCGCTCGCCGGCGCGGTCGATCCCTCCCGGCCGTGGCGCGAGGTCTTTGTGCGGGTTAGGGAAGGGATGCCGGATCCCGCCGACCTGGTGGCCCGGTTCCAGCAGGCCTTGGCCGCCTCGCGGAGCTTTACCGAGCGCCAGGGAATCGCGAACGCCCCGGCGCCGCTCGCGGTCGAGCCGCTCAGCGAGAGCGATCGCGTGCTGGAAGGATTCGCCGACTATCGCCCCGCCGGCCGGCAGCCGGCCGCGGTCCTGATCGGAGCGCTGGCTCCGGCCGCCATTCCCTGGATCGCGGTGCGACTCGGCGAGCCGGGGTTGCACTTGCACGAGAGCCGGGCCGACACCTTGCCTGGGCTGGTGCGCCGCCACATCGCGGCGTCGAGCACGCCCGCGGGCTGGGCCCTCTGCGCAGCCGACCTCATGATCGAGCTGGGATTCGAGCCTAACCCGGAGTCGCGCCTCCTCGAAGCCGTGCTGCGGCTTCGGGATGCCCACCTCGCGGTGGTTGACCTCGGCCTCCATACGCGCCAGCTCACCGCCGACGAGGCCGTCGCGCATCTCGCCGAACGAATCCCTTCGGACCGCCGGACCGCGCTCGCCGACGTGCGCCGGCTCCTCTCCCGGCCGCTCTCGGCCTGTGCCGCCATGCTGGGCCGGCAGGAGATCCACCGCCTGCGGGACGACTGCCGCGCGGCTCGGGGCTCCGGGTTCACCTGGTCCGGTTTTCTCGAGGATCTGTTCTCCTACGGCGGGCTTCCCGTCCCGCTGATCCGCTGGGGCATGGGCATTGATGCCTGAGGGGGGGGCCCGCGGCGCGAGGCTCCCCGCTCCGGTCAAAGGCCTCTCGGCGGTCTCGCTGTTCAATGACCTGGCCAGCGAGATGGTCTATCCCCTTTTGCCGGCGTTCATCACGCGCAATCTCGGCGGTACCGCGCTCGCGCTCGGCACCCTGGATGGCGCGGCCGATCTCACCGCCTCCCTGCTTCGCTGGGTGAGCGGGCGTCTATCCGATCGGCCCGGCTGGACCAAGCCGCTCATTCTTGCGGGTTATGGGATCGCCAATCTGGTCCGGCCGCTCATCGCGGCGGCCGGGGCGGCCTGGCAGGTGATCGGCTTCCGGGTACTCGACCGGATGGGGAAAGGACTCCGCTCCCCGGCGCGCGACGCCGTGATCACCACCCTGACGCCGACCGGTCTCCGGGGCCGCGCGTTCGGCTTCAACCGGGCTGCCGATCACCTGGGCGCCGTGTTAGGGTCGGTCGTAGCCTGGGCCATGCTCGAGGCCACGGTCGGGGTGCGCGACGTGATCGTGTGGAGCGCGGCACCGGGCGTCCTCGCGATCCTCGTGCTGCTGGTTGCGCTGCGAGGCATCAGGGGACGGCGAAGAACAGTCGACCGTCAACCGTCGACCGTCGACCGGAACCGGGATCCGGGCGAGGATGGGCCGGTCGATCATGCACCGTTGACCGGTGACGCGGTTGGAAGGGCCTACTGGGTTCCCGTTGCTGTCCTCGTACTTCTGACGGTTGCCCGGCTACCGGAGACCCTCCTCCTCCTCCGGCTCCAGGAGCTCGAGGTACCGATCGCGGTGATTCCGCTGGCGTGGGCCGGGCTCCATCTGGTGCGGAGCGGCTCGGCGTATCCCGGCGGCTGGCTGGTCGACCGGGCCGGCGTGCGCCTGTCGTATCTGGTGGCGTCGGCGGCGTACGTGGGAGTGGCGGTCCTGCTCGCGGGCGCGGTCCCTGAAGCGGTTGCCGTCGGAGGGTTCGTGCTCCTCGGGCTCGTGGCCGGGTTCGGCGAGCCGGCCGAGCGAGTCGCCATCGGCTGGCTCGCGCCGGTGCGGACCGGCCGCGGGTTCGGAACCTATCAGGCCGTGGCGGGCATCGCGGCGCTGCCCGCCGGCATCGGGTTCGGGGCGCTCTACCGCTCGGCCGGAGGACCGGCCGCGCTGCTCCTCTCGGCGGCCGTGCTCGCGGTCGCCACGCTGCTGTGGATCGGCTTCGGCCCGCGGGTTAGGGAGGCTGCAGTACGGTGACAAGGGGTCCTTCGCGCGTTATCCTTGGCGGGTTCTCTGCACTCAACTGATTCTGGAGCGATCGATGACCATCCGGCGGCGGGACTTCGTGAAGACCAGCGTCGCGGGGGCGGCGGCTGCCCTGGTACCGTCGGCCTGCGGCCGGGGCGAGGGGGTAACGGGGGGGGGCGGTGAAGGACCGGCGGTTCAGGCGCGGCCGCGCATTCAGTGGCGGCTGGCATCGAGCTTCCCCCGCGGCCTCGATACCATCTACGGCGCGGCGGAAACCCTGGCCAACCGGCTCGAGGCGCTCTCCGAGGGCTACTTCCGAATCCGTCCATATCCCGCGGGCGAGCTGGTCCCCGGTCTGCAGGTCATGGATGCGGTGCAACAGGGCACCATCCAGGTGGGCCATACCGCGAGCTACTACTTCATCGGCAAGGACCCCGCGCTGGCCTTCGATGCCGGGGTGCCGTTCGGGCTCACGGCGCGGCAGCAGTACGCCTGGTTCTCGCGCGGGGGCGGATCCGATCTGGTCAACGAGCGGTTTGCTGCTTTCGGCATCATCGTCTTCCCGGCGGGCAGCACCGGCGCCCAGATGGGCGGCTGGTTCAACCGGGAGGTCAACTCGCCTGCCGACCTCAAGGGGCTCCGGATGCGGATCCCCGGGTTAGGCGGAGAGGTGATGAGCCGGCTGGGCGTCACCGTGCAGGTGCTGGCGGGAGGCGACATCTATCCGGCGCTGGAGCGCGGGGTGATCGATGCGACCGAATGGGTCGGCCCGTACGACGACGAGAAGCTCGGGTTTCACAAGATCGCCCCCAACTACTACTACCCCGGCTGGTGGGAGCCGGGGCCGACCCTCTCGTTCCACGTCAATCGCCGGCAATGGGACTCGCTCCCCGCCGAATACCAGGCCTGGTTCACCAGCGCGGCGGCCGAAGCATCGGCAACGATGCTGCAAGACTATGACGCGCTGAATCCTCCCGCCCTCAAGCGGCTCCTGGACCAGGGCATCAAGGTCCGTCCGTTCTCCCGGGAGATCATGGAAGCGGCCCAGCGAGAATCGTTCGCGCTGTTCGAAGACACCGCGGCGCGCGATGCCGGGTACCGGAAGATCTACGAGCAGTGGAAGGCATTCCGAGCCGATTCCTACCGCTTCTTTGCCACCGCGGATCTCGCCTACGCGCAGTTTGCGTTTCCTTCGGTAACCTGAGTGCCACGGCCTATCGAGAGACCAGGCCGGGGAACAGGATGATCAGGGTCAGGGCAATGAGCTGGAGGATGATGAAGGGAACGACTCCTCGATAGATCTGGGTGGTGCGGACATCGGCTGGTGCCACGCCCCGGAGGTAGAAGAGCGCAAAGCCGAATGGAGGCGTGAGGAACGAGGTCTGCAGGTTCATCCCCATCATCACTCCGAACCACACCATGTCGAGGCCGAACCGCTGGGCCACCGGCACGAGCAGCGGAACCAGGATGAACGCGATCTCGAAGAAGTCGAGGAAGAAGCCCAGCAGGAAGATCGCGATATTCGCGATGATCAGGAACCCGATCTTGCCGCCCGGCAGGCTGGAGAGCGCATCGGCCACCCAGAGATCGCCCCCTAACCCGCGAAACACCAGCGTGAACATCGTGGCCCCGATCAGGAGCCAGATCACCATGGCGGTCAGGCTGGTGGTCTCGACCGAGGCCTCCCAGAGCGAGGTGCGGGTCAGACGGCGGTGCACCAGCGCGAGGAGGATGGCTCCTAACCCGCCCATGGCGCCGGCCTCGGTCGGCGTGGCGATCCCGAAGAAGATGCTCCCCAGCACGAGCAGGATCAGCGTGAGGGGGGGGAGCAGCACGATCAGGACCCGCCGAATGAGCCTGGGTCCGGCTTCGCTCCGTTCCGAAGCCGGGAGGGCGGGCGCCGCCGTCGGCCGGAACAGCGCGACTCCCGCCACATAGAGGGCGAGCAGGCCGGCGAGCATGAGCCCCGGCACGAAGGCGCCGACAAACAGGTCTCCTACCGACACGCCGAG
>JBQTHV010000094.1:0-12436 GCA_052389555.1 Gemmatimonadales bacterium
CTGGGCACGATCGGGATCACCGACCTCAACGCGGCCCAGGACGCGCTCAACCAGGCCGAGGCCGATGCGATCAACGCGCGGTACGACTATCTCAGGGCGAAGGCGGAGATTGAGGCAATTCTTGGGAGGAAACTGTGAGGAGGAGGCAAGCAGGGCGGTCGGGCGGTCAGGGGGTCAGTACGCCAGTCACTCGATCCGCTGGAGGCCGGGGACTTCGTCGAAACCGGCGTCGTAGCTCCAGACCGTCCGGCAGCCCAGCCGGCGCATCACCGCGACATGCAGGCAATCCCGCGAGGAGAGCCCGGGATACTGGCCCGATACGGCGAGGGCCGCGTCAACATCCTGCTTGGTTACGTCCGCAGCCCCGGCAACCAGCGCGTCCAGGGCCTCGTAGGCCGCGTTCAGATGCCGGCGGTCCTTGATCGCGAGATAGCGATGGATGATCTCCTGGAACGTCTCGGCGCTGGTGACCAACCGCTCCTGAGCGGAGATCAGGCGGGGAGCCAGCTCGACGACCCGCTGCTTGTTCGGGTGCTTGCCCCCGACCAGGTACATCGGAACATTGGAATCGACATAGATCATCCGAGGCCCCGGCCGCGCTCGATGTCGCGCAGGATCCGCTGGATGGAACCGGTGGGCCCCGAGAAGCGGGCGAACCGGAGCACCGCGGCAATCCGCTGCTCGGGACCCATCTCATCCTCCTCGGCCAGGGTGCGGCGCAGGGTCTCCCGCACCACCTGGGCGACCGGCTGGCCGCGCCGGCGGGCCACCCGGGCAATCAGGCGGTACTCGTCATCGGGAAGGATGACCTGAAGGCGTTTTTTACTCATATCTGAGTATAAAATGACTAAATGGATGAGTCAAATATGAAACATGGGTCGCTCGGTGCTCGGCGCTCGGCACTCGGCATAGCCGCCTTGCTGGTGGCTGCGGCGTGCAAGGGGAAGTCGGACGAGACGGGCGGGACCGCGGCGGCGGACACCTCCGGCGCCGGGGGGAGCAGCTCCACCCTCTCGCTCCCGGTCGTCGCGCAGGAGGTGCGCCAGGGCGATCTGATTCTCTCGGTCACCACCACCGGCCAGGTCCGCTCCGAGGCCGTCGCCGTCATCAAGAGCGAAACTACCGGCCCCATCACCGCGGTGCTGGTCCGCCCGGGTGACCGGGTTAGGAAAGGGCAGCCCCTGGTGCAGGTGGACCCCAAGCCGCTCGAGCTCGCGGTGCAGGACGCCGCGGCCAAGCTCGAAGAGGCCCGGCTCCGGCTCCTCGACTACATCGTGCCCGACTCGATCGTGACCGGTAAGGCGGTCACCGGAGAGCGCTTGCGCAATGCCGAGATCCGCGCCGGGCTCGAAGCGGCGCGGGTCGCGCTGGAAAAGGCCAAACTCGAACGGGAGAAGGCCACCATCACCGCGCCGTTCGACGGGGTCATGGACGAGGTGAAAGTCGCCGTGGGCGAACGGCTCACGGGCGGGCAGGAGATCGGCCGGCTCGTGGACCTCAACCACCTCCGGATCGAGGCCGCGGTGCTGGAGCATGATCTCCCCCTTATCCGGGTCGGTGGCCAGGCGGTAGCCACGGCCGCGGCGGCGCCCGATCGTCCCGTGACCGGCCGGATCTCTGCCATTCTTCCGCTGGTCGATACGGTAACCCGCGCCGGTCGCGCCGTGGTCCGGCTCTCGAGCGGTGGCGTATTACGGCCGGGTATGTACGCCGACGTGAAGCTCGAGGCCATGAGGCTTCCCAACCGGATCCTCGTCCCGGAACGAGCGGTGATCGAGCGGGACGGCCGCCCGCTGGTCTTCGTGGTGAAGGACGGCCGGGCCCAGTGGCAGTACATCTTCCCCGGTCGCACCAACGGGATCGATCGGGAGGTGCTGCCGGACAGTGCTACCGGCGTCATTCCGCTCAAGCCCGGCGACCAGGTGCTGGTTGAGGGTCACTTGACGCTGACCCACGACGCGCCGGTCCGGGTGATCCAGAAGGCGGAGCAAAAGCCGCCGCCGGAACCCTAACCCGCAGTGTCCCTCGCCGCGGCGGCGCTCCGGCGCCCGGTCTCCACCGTCTCCCTCGTCGCCGGTGTGGTCCTCCTGGGCGCGGTATCGCTCGGCCAGATGCCGGTGTCCCTCCTGCCGGACGTCACGCTCCCGGTCCTGACCATCCGCACCGCCTATCCCGGCGCCGCGGCCACCGAAGTCTCCCGCTTCGTCGCCGAGCCGATCGAAGAGGCGGTGGCGGCGACACCCGGCCTGGTGGATGTTCGCTCGGTGAGCCGGAACGAGGAGGCGGTGACGACGCTCCGGTTCACCTGGGGGACCGACATGGCCACCACGGTGCTCCAGGTCCGGGAGCGGCTCGACAACGCCCGCGCCCAGCTCCCGGAGCGGGCCGAGCGGCCCGTGCTGCTCACCAGCGATCCGGGGGAGCGGCCGATTGCCGTGTTAGGGCTGACCGGCCCGGGCGACCTCCGCTCGATCGCCCGCACCGCGCTCGACGTGCATTCGCGGCGGCTCGAGCAGATCGCCGGGGTGGCGAGTGTGGCGGTGGTGGGCGACCCCGAGGACGAGATCCGGGTCGAAGTGGATCCCGCCAGGGCGCGCGCGTTGAGTATCACGCCGGCCGACGTGGCCAGTGCAGCACGGTCTGCCAACTGGGGTTCGCCGGGCGGCACGGTGCGGCGGGGCCAGTTCCGGTTCGCGCTCCGGGCGCTGACCGAGTTCCAGGACGTCCAGGAAGTCGCCCGCACGCCGGTGGGGCCCGCGCAGAGCGGCATCACCCTGGCCGACATCGGCACCGTCCGGCTCGGCACCGCCGACGCCGAGACGCTGGTGCGGCTCGACGGCGGGACGGCAGTGGGGCTCGTGGTCTATAAGGATGCGGGCTCCAACACGGTGGCCGTAACCCGCACGATCTACCAGGTCATCGAAGAACTCCAGCGGGAATTCCCCGGGGTGCGGATCCAGGTCGTGGCGGCGCAGGCGCAATTCGTCACCGACGCGCTGAGCAACCTGGGCCAGGAGATCATCGCAGGCGGAGCACTGGCGCTGCTCACGATCCTGCTCTTCCTGCGCAACTGGCGCAGCTCGCTCGCGATCGGGCTGATCATTCCGCTCTCGGTGCTGACCGCGCTCACTATCCTCCAGCTCCTCGACGTCACCATCAACATCCTCTCGCTGGGCGGGTTGGCGCTGGGCATCGGGCTCCTGGTGGACAACGCCATCGTCGTCACCGAGGCGACCGGACGCCTCAAGGAGGAAGGGCTGCCCGACGTGGCGGCGGCGCGGCGCGCGACCGAAGAGGTGACGGCGCCGCTCATCGCGGGCACGCTCACCTCCATTCTGGTGTTCGGTCCGATCGTATTCGTGCAGGGCCTGGCGGCGGCGCTCTTCCGGGATCTTTCGCTGAGCGTGGTGGTGACGCTGACGACCTCGCTGATTCTGGCGCTGACGCTGATGCCGGTGATGACCGTCCGCTGGCGGCAAAGCGGTCAGCGGTCAGCGGTGAGAGGTGAGAGGGCACCTCTTACCTCTCACCTCTCACCTCTCACCCGCCTTGGCGCTCGCGCTGCGGAGCTGTACGAGAACGGGATGGCGTGGAGCCTCCGACACCCGCGCGCCGTGTTTCTCGCTGCGCTGGCGGCCGTGCTGATCACCGTCCTCATCGCCGCGCGATTGCCGCGGGAGATTCTGCCCCGGGTGAATGAGGGAATCGCGGTGGCTGACCTGGTGCTGCCGCAGGGCACCGCGATCGAGGAGACCGCGCGGCTGACGGCGCGGGTCGAAGCCGCCGCCCTTACACTCGGCAGCAGCGGGATCTACGCCCGGGTAGGCCGGGCCACTGACGAAGAGGTGCTGGCGGGTGCCGACCCGGGATCCGGTGCCACCGCGCAGCTCATCCTCCCGGTCCCCGAGGGCCAAAACGGCGCGGAGTTCGCCGAGCGGCTCCGGGCGGCGCTGCCCGACCTAACCCGCGGCGCCGAGGAGGCGGCACTGGCGCTGGACCTGGCGGGGCAGTCGGAGTTCGGCAGCCTGATCGGGCGGGAGGGGCGGCTGGTGCGGGTCGAGGTGTCGGCGCCGCAGCCCGAGGAGGCGGCCCGCTGGGCCGATTCGGCGCGGGTTAGGATCGCCGGGCTCGCGACCCTCGCGGACGTGCGGGACGCCTACAGCACGACCCAGCCCACGGTCGAGGTCACCCTGGAACGGGAGCGGATCGCCCGCCAGGGGATCACCGTCGAGGCGGTGGCGAGCGCCCTGGCCGGCGGGTTAGGCGGCGTGGCCTCGGGCGAATTCCGGGAGACCGACCGGCGCACCCCGATCACGGTGCGGTTCGCCGGGGACGCCAACGAGGACCTGCTCACCGCGCTGGCCACTCCGGTCAAGGGGATTCCGGTCGGGCAGCTGGTCGCGGTCAAGGACATCCGCGCCCCGGTGGAGGTGGTCCGCAGCAACCAGCGGCCGGTGAGCATCGTCGAGGGCGTCGTGGAGCGGGGCGGCACCGCGCGCGCAACCCGCGACATCACCGGCGCGCTGGCCTCGCTGGCCCCGCCCCCGGGCGTGAGCTGGGTCATCGCGGGGGCCGACGTGGAGCAGCGCCGCACCACCCGCCAGCTCATGCTCGTGGCCATCCTCGCCGCTGCGCTCATGTATCTGGTCCTCGCGGGCGAGTTTGCCTCGTTCACGACCCCGATTCTGGTGATGCTCACCGTGCCGCTCGCCGCGGTGGGCGGGCTGCTGCTCCTCTGGCTCACCGGCCAGAGCGTCAATGCGGTCTCCCTGATCGGGCTCGTGGTGATGATCGGGATGGCGGACAACGAAGCGGTGGTGAAGCTCGCCGCGATCCGCCGATTCCGCGAGCAGGGGCACTCGGTCGACCAGGCCGTGCTGCTGGGCGGGCGGCAGCGACTCCGCGCCATCGCGATGACCTCGATCACCACCGTCGTGGGCGTCCTCCCGCTCGGGTTCGGCTGGGGCAGCGGCGGCGCGCTCTATCAGCCGCTCGCGGCGACGGTGATCGGGGGGACGGTTACCGCGCTCCTGGTGACGTTCTTCCTGCTGCCGACTGCCTACGCTTGGGTGGAGAGACGGAAAGACGGACAGACGGACAGACGGACAGACGAAATGGGGCCGTCGCCAGAATCCACTGTCCAGCTGTCCGTCGGTCCGCCGGTCCGCCCGTGATCGCCTGGGCCGTCCACCGTCCCGCCGTCATCTGGGCCGCCGCGGTGGCACTCCTGCTCGCGGGCGGGGTCGCCTTCACCAGGTTGCCCCTCGCGACCAAGACCGCCGTCGAGTTACCCCGGCTCTCGGTCAAAGCGACCTGGTTCGGCGCGTCCGCCGAGCTGCTCGAGACCTACATCACCTCGCCGGTGGAGGCGGCGATCCAGGGCGTGCGGGGGGTGCGCAAGACCAGCAGCAGCTCGAGCGATCGCGGGGGCGTGAACATCACGGTCGAGCTTGAGCCGCACGTGGACGTGCAGCTGGTGCGGCTCGCGATCAACGAGCGGCTCGAGCTCCTCCGCAAAGACTTTCCGCCGGGGGCGTCGGCGATCCAGGTGAGCAACTATCTCCCGGAGGAGCTCACCGAAGAGCCGCTGCTCCACTACAGCCTGTCCGGCCCCTACACGCCGGGAACCCTAACCCGCCTTTCCAGGGAGCAGCTGCAACCCCGGATCGAGACCGTGCCCGGGGTTGGCTCGGTGAGTTCCTACGGCTACGCCGTGACGGGGATCGCGGTCTCCTATGATCCGCAGCGGCTCCGCCAGCTGGGGATCTCTCCCGAGCTGCTCCGCGCCGCGCTCGCGGCGGCCCGCACGGTCCAGGCGCTGGGCGAAGAACAGGCCGGCCCCACCGTGCGTGCGGTGGTGCTTCGGGACCAGCCCCACGCGTATCAGGACTTGGAGCGGCTCCCCATCCGGGCGCCCTCGGGCCGGGTCTTCCTGCTGGGCGAGCTGGCTGCGGTACGCCCCGAGGAAGACACCCAGGGCGGGATCTCGCGGCTCAACGGAGTCCCCCGGGTGGGGCTCGAAATCACCCGGCTGCCGGGGGCGGACGCCATCCAGACGGCTCGGCGGGTTAGGGATGCCATGGCCGGCATCGAGCCGCTCCTCCCCCCCGGCGTGGGGGTTCGCCTCGAAGGCGACGACACGGTCGAGCTGGCCAAGCAGCTTCGGAACCTGACCCTGCGCGGCGCGATCGCGTTTGCCGCCGTGGGGCTGGTGCTCCTGCTCATGCTCGGGCACGGGCGTTCCCTGGCGCTGGTGATGGGGACCACCGCGGTCGCGATCGCCATCACCTGCTTCGGGCTCTACCTGCTCGGCATCCCCGCCAACCTGCTCACACTCGCCGGGTTAGGCATGGGCATCGGGATCCTGGTGGACAACGCGGTGGTGGTCGTCGAGCGGCTGCGGCGCGCCTCGGAGACGCCCGCCGAGCGAGCCCAGGCGGCCCGCCGGATCATGCCGGCGATCCTGGGCACGACGCTCACGACGGCCGTGGTGCTCTTTCCCTTCCTCTATCTCCAGGGGAACGCCCGGGCGGCGTTCGTGCCGTTCGCGGCGGCGTTTGCGCTGGCGCTCCTGGCCTCGGTGGTGACCTCGCTGCTGATGATCCCCGCGGTGAGCGGCTCACTCCGCGGCAAGGTCGCCGAATGGCCGCGGATGCAGCGCGGGTATCTGGCGACGCTCCGGCCACTGGTGCGGTGGCGCTGGGTGACGATCGGCCTGGCGGCGGGATTGGTTGCCTTGGTGGGGTGGGGATTCACCAAGAAGGTGCCGCGCTCCTTCTGGGGCAACTGGTTCGGCCAGCGGACCACGCTCGGCGTGTCGATCACCTTTCCGCGCGGGTCGGATCCCGAGGGGCTGGACCGGGCCATTCAGGAATTCGAGCGCATCGCGGTGGGGCGCGCCGGTGTCGAGCGGGTGGAGGCTCGCGGATTCGGCTCCTCGGCGCAGGTCATGACGACCTTCACCAGGGAATCGGAATTCACCGCGCTGCCACTGATCATGCAGGAGGAAATGACCCAGCGTGCCGTCCTGGTGGGCGGGGCGACCATTAGCGTGTCGGGTCAGGGCCCGGGGTTCTACAGCGGCAGCGGAGGAACCGGCGCCACGTTCCGGATCAAGGTGCTGGGCTACTCGTTCCGCGGGGTCGAGCAGCTCGCGCTCGATCTCAAGCAGCGGCTGGAGGCGATTCCCCGGGTCCGGAGCGTGGACATCAACGCGGGGAGCTGGAGCTCGGATCGCGCGGTGAGTGTGGTGCTCACGCCGGACCGGGCCGCCCTGGCACGCCACGGCATCACCTCCCGGGACTTCGCCAACGCGATCGTGCGGGAGATTCGCGGCGCAGCCGGTCGCCAGCAGATCGAGCTCAATGGAGAAGAGACCGACGTCACGCTCAAGGCGGCCGGGGCGCGGGAGCGGTCGCTGGACGAGCTGCGCGCCGCGATCGTGCCTAACCCGCGGAATGCTCCCATCCGGATCGCCGACCTGGCCCGGGTCGAGGAGCGCGAGGGGCTGGCCACCATCAGCCGGGAAGACCAGCAATACGTGCGGATCGTGAGCTACGACTTCCGCGGTCCCCAGCGGCTGGCCAACCGGACCCACGAGGCGTTCATGAAGAGCATCAGCGCGCCGCCGGGCTACACCGTGGCGGACCAGCAGTTCTCCTGGCAGGAGGACACCAGCGCGAAGGGGCTCTGGCTCGTCTTCGGCGTCGGCGTAGTGCTGGTCGTGCTCACGGTCGCGCTGATCTTCGATTCGGTGTGGGCGGCGGCGCTGGTGTTCCTGTCGCTCCCGCTCGCGCTCGCCGGCGTCGGGGGAATCTTCTGGGCGACCAGCACGGCCTTCACCCGCGAGGCGGCGGTCGGCGTGATTCTGGTGGTCGGGCTGGCGGTGAATCAGGCGATCCTCCTCGTGGATGCGGCCCTCGAGAAGAGGCGGCTCGGGACTCGGCGCTCGGCGCTCGGCGCTGACTCGGCACTTGGCGCTCGGCCCCCGGCGCCCGGCAGGTCCGATGAGCGGGTTAGGAATCCGCTTACCGTCGAGCAGGTGCTGGAGGCGGCCGCCGATCGGTCGGGCATGATCGTGCTGGTCACCCTGACCACCCTGGCGAGTCTTATTCCGCTCGCGGCCGGCACCGCGACCGATAGTCTCTTCGGTTCGATCGCCCTGGCCACTGCCGGCGGGACGATCGCGGGCACCGTCGGCGCACTCTGGATCCTGCCGGCCTATCTGATCAGCCCGAAGGCCAAGTCCAAGTCCGTTCAGCAATAAGAGCGACCACCGGCTCGAACCCGTACCCCATCGGCCGGATCCGGCGATCCGATGGCATTCGTCCTGCACATCCCGGCGCGGTAGGTTTCGAATCGCCCGCCCTGTCCCGCCCGGAGGACACCAGCGCGGCGCCAGCGTCCCATGCCGGGAACAGCGAGCCGGATACCGGCTCTTGCCGCGGAGGTGCGTATGCGGCTCAGTGCTCTTCTCCCCCTCCCCCTCCCCCTCCCCCTCCCCCTGCTGGTTTGCGGGTTAATCCCTGCGCTCGCGGCTCAGGAGCCATTCCATACCCTGCGCGGCACCGTGCGCGACACGGCGGGGCGGCCGCTGGAAGGCGCCGGCGTGCAGATCGGCGAGCGGCGCGCGGTCACCAATCCGCAGGGCATGTTTCGCATCGACAGTCTCAAGCCCGGCTCGTATGTCATCGCGATCAGGCTCCCGGGACACACCCCGATTCGGCAACGCCTCACCCTCACCGAGCGGGCGCCCGAGGAGTTGTCCTATACGCTGCTTCCCTCGGCCTACACGTTGCCCCCCGTGGTCACCATAACCCGCCGGACCGGCATCTACGGGACGGTCGGGACCCCCGATCAGAAACCGCTCGCCGGCGTGTTCATCCAGGCTGCCGGCGCCAACGGCGGTGAAATCACCACCGGGCCCGACGGGAAGTTTGCGTTCCCGGAGGCGCACCGCGGCCCGTATCTGGTGCGCTTCGCCCGCGATGGTTACGCCGAGCGGCGGATGCTGCTCGAGCTCAAGCCGGGCGAGGGACGCGAGGTGGCGATCCAGCTGGTGCCTTCGGCCAGAAGCCCGTCGAGAGCCGACGAGTGGGCGCTTGAGGGGCTCCACCAGCGGATCGCGTTCGGGCTCTCGCGCGAGCGGCTGCCGCCGAGCGAGCTGGCGCGGTACGGGTCCCAGGGACTGTGCGACATTCCCCGGATCCGCTCGGAGATCGGCCGGGCCGCGGACCTCACCACGGTGATCATCAACGGCGTAACGGCCTACGAGAACTTCCCGGTATTCGGGCTGTGTGCCTGGCGTGCCGATGAAGTAGATCTGGTGGAGGTGGGCCGGGACATCTGTGCCGACGTCACCCAGACCCTGACCGCTGCCCTGCCCCGGCCAGCCTGGTGCTCAGGCCGCACCCGGACGGTGTCCCGGAGTCTGGTTCCCGGCGGACGGGGTACCCAATACCGGCCGGCCAGCTCGAGCTATGTCGTGATCTGGGAAGCGCGGCCGTGATCCTGGAGCGGTTCACGGCGCGGGTTAGGATTGCCGGGATCAACCCGTACGTCGAGGTCCTCCGCGCCGGATCCGGCGCGCTCGGCGCGGCACCCAAGCACCCGGTCCTGGTCAGGGTCAGAAAGGCCGGGGCGCAGGGAAACCCCAAGTCCCGGAACCCCGCCCAGGCCGCCCGGCTCCGGGCCATCGGCCGGCTCGGAGCGCGGGGCTGGTACCGTACGACCATCGTCCGGTTCGGCCGGAGCAAGCGGCTGTATCTCGACCAATGGATGCGCGCTGAGGCCGGGGTCCGGGTGGGCGATACGGTCGAGGTCGTGGTGCGCCCGGATCGTGGCGCGAGGGAGCTGGCCCTCCCCGCCCCACTTGCTGCGGCGCTCGATGGGAACTCGCGGGCCCGGTCGGCCTGGGAGAGACTGGCACCGTCCCGCCGGCGGGAGATGTGGACGTCTTCCGGGTCAGAAACGGCAAGGTCGCGGAAAAGCTCTCCTACGTGAAGGGTTGAGCGATCACGGGGAGAGCTCCCGCGCCGAGCCCGTCCTCACAAGATGACGACCACGCCCCCGCCGCAGGCGACCGACGTGACGGTTCCCTTCCCGGCATGGCCCGGATTGGGGCCGTATCCCCCGTCGTGCCGGACCATCACGATTTCGGTGATATCCCCGCTGATCACCGGTCCGCTCTTGGTCACCCGGCTCGCGACGATGACCATCACCTCATCGGGAATCGTCGCGGGCGGGTTCGAACTGTTGCCGGGCCAGCTGCTCCAGACCCCTCCGCAGAAGTCATCGGCCCCGTCCGCGTAGCCCTTGAAGGACGCGACCCCGCTGCTCGCGCCGTTGCTCAGGGCATTCTCCTTCCACCACTGCGCACCCCAGAAGGTCACCAGGTCGCCGACGGCGTGCGCTTCCGCATCCCCGATGACGAAGACCGGAACGCTCGCCTGATTGGTGACCCGCGCCGACGCGGTCGGCAGCGACTCGCCGCTGCACGCGGCCAGCAACGCGATCGAAGAACCCCATGCGACTACCATTAACCCGCGCTTGACGCGCATGATCTCAGCTCCTCCCATAGAATGAACTGGCATGCCCCGAAGGGCCGGACGGAGCCCAGCGGGCGCAACCCCAATGCCGACCCAGCACTCTGCTGTTGTACGATTTGCTGACGGCTTTCCTGCGACGGTAATTGCCTGATCGCCAAGACGATGGGATCACCGCGGCACTTCTCCCCTCCGCGGGTGCAAACCGGAGCAGCGGGGTAGTGTAGGAGTCGAGCTACATCGATTGTGTCGGCGCCAGACCGGGGCAGGCCGGGAATCGGCCCATCTGTGTAATCCCTAGGCACACCGCCCCGGGAAGTCCGCCTAACCCCTTGAAAATCCAGCAGTTTGCGGATTGCAACCGAGGGTAGACTCCACCTATATTTGAGGGTCCGGGATTGCCCTCCTGCACTCCCGGCCGGGTCACTTTCCCGACTTGGCGATGACCGCTCCGAACTCCCGCGAACGCATTCTGCCTCGTCCCATCGAAGAGGAGATGAAGCAGAGCTTCATCAACTATTCGATGTCGGTGATCGTCGCCCGCGCGCTGCCCGACGTGCGCGACGGCCTGAAACCGGTCCACCGGCGAATCCTGTACGCGATGAACGAGCTGGGCCTCGTGCCCGGCCGTCCGTTCAAGAAGTCCGCGACGGTGGTGGGCGACGTCCTCGGCAAATACCACCCGCATGGCGACGCGTCGGTCTACGACGCGCTGGTCCGGATGGTCCAGGACTTTTCACTCCGCTATCCGCTGGTGGACGGCCAGGGGAACTTCGGCTCGGTGGACGGCGACCCGGCGGCGGCCTACCGCTACACCGAGGCGCGCCTAACCCGCGTTGCGACCGCGCTGCTCGAGGATATAGACAAGGAGACCGTCGATTTCGTGCCGAGCTTCGACGACCAGCGGAAGGAGCCGAGCGTGCTCCCCGCCAAGATCCCGAACCTCCTGGTGAACGGGTCGAGCGGCATCGCGGTAGGGATGGCGACCAACGTCCCGCCCCATAACCTGCGCGAGGTGGCCGGGGCGGTGCGGCACCTGGTCGATCACCCCGATGCGCCGCTCGAGGACTTGCTCCAGCACATCACGGGGCCCGACTTCCCGACCGGCGGCTACATCTTCGGCACCCAGGGACTCAAGGAGGCCTACGCGACCGGCCGCGGCAAGATCGTGATGCGAGCCCGGGCCCAGGTCGAAGAGAAGCCCTCCACCGGCAAGAGCGCGATCGTGGTGACCGAGCTCCCCTACCAGGTGAACAAGGCGACCCTGCACAAGGACATCGCCACCCTGGTGAACGAGAAGCGGATGGAGGGGATCAGCGACGTGCGGGACGAATCCGACCGCGACGGAATGCGGCTGGTGATCGAGCTCAAGCGCGATGCCAATCCCTCGGTGGTGATCAACCAGCTCTACAAGCACACCCAAATGCAGGCCACCTTCGGGGTCATCAACCTGGCCCTGGTCAATGGCCAGCCCCGGGTGATGCCGCTCAAGGAGCTGCTGGAGCAGTTCATCACCCATCGCCACGACATCATCGTCCGGCGCACCCAGTTCGATCTCACCGCGGCCCAGGCCCGGGAGCACATCCTGGAGGGCCTCAAGATCGCGGTCGATCACATCGACGAGGTGATCGCGGTGATCCGCGGCTCGGCCGACCCCGAGACCGCGGACCGGGCCCTCCAGGAGCGGTTCGGCCTCACCGAGAAGCAGAGCAAGGCGATCCTGGACATGCGGCTGGCCCGGCTCACCGCGCTGGAGCGGGACAAGCTGGACGCCGAGCTCAAGGAAGTGCGGGTGACGATCGGGGAGCTCCGGAGCATTCTCAAGAGCCGCGAGAGGCGGATGGAGATCCTCAAGGAAGAGATGGCCGAGGTCGCCAAGGCCTACGGCGACG
>JBQTHV010000095.1:0-17133 GCA_052389555.1 Gemmatimonadales bacterium
AGGCATTCTCGTTGGTGCCGCGGTGCTCGCGGCCTGGTTCCCCGCTCGGAGGGCAAGCCGGATCGATCCCGCGCACGTCATGCGGGAGGAATGAAAAGGACCGGCGGCGGATATATTTCGAAGGTCCTCCGCTGCCGGTCCCATTGTCACTGCCCGCCCCCCTCATCCTGATCGCCGACGACCAGGCCGACATCGTCGAGGCCCTGCGGCTCCTCCTGAAATCGGAGGGGTATCGCACCGTCACCGCCCACGTGCCCGAGGGCGTGACCGCGATCCTGGATAAGCAGCAGGCCGACGCGGCCCTGATCGACCTCAACTACACCCGCGACACCACCTCAGGCCGGGAGGGGCTCGACCTGCTCTCCCGGATCCGCGCGATCGATCCCACCCTCCCAGTGATCGTGATGACCGCCTGGGGCAGCGTGGACAAGGCGGTCGAAGCGATGCGGCTGGGCGCCCGGGACTTTATCGAGAAGCCCTGGGATAACACGCGGCTCCTCACCACGCTCAAGACCCAGCTCGAGCTGGGCCGCGCACTCCGGGTAACCCAGCGGCTCGAGCAGGAACACCAGCTCATCCACCGCACCGGGCTGCCCGATCTGGTGGCGGAATCGCCCGCGATGCGCCCGGTCCGCGAGCTCATGGAGCGGATCGCGCCGAGCGATGCCAACGTGCTGATCACCGGCGAGCACGGCACCGGTAAGGAAGTGGTGGCGCGCTGGATCCACGCCGCCAGCCGGCGCCACGAGAAGCCGCTCGTGGTGGTGAACGTGGGCGGGCTTCCCGAGGGTCTCTTCGAGAGCGAGCTGTTTGGTCACGTGAAGGGCGCCTTCACCGATGCCAAGGCCGACCGCGCCGGCCGCTTCGAGCTCGCCCACGGGGGGACCCTGTTTCTCGACGAGATCGCCAACCTCGCGCTGCCGCAGCAGGCCCGGCTCCTCCGGGTGATCCAGAGCGGTGAGCTGGAGCGGGTGGGCTCCTCCATAACCCGCAAGGTGGACGTCCGCGTGATCTCGGCGACCAATGCCGATCTCCGGGCCGAGGTCGGGGCGGCCCGGTTCCGGGAGGACCTGCTATTCCGGCTCAACACCATCGAAATCCGGTTGCCGCCGCTCCGGGAGCGTCCCGAAGACATCGTTCCGCTGGCCCACTACTTCCTCCGCCACCACGCCGGCCGCTACGACAAGGTGCGCACCGGCTTCTCGGACGCCGCCCTCGCGGCGCTCCGCGCCCACCCGTGGCCGGGGAACGTGCGCGAGCTGGACCATGCGGTGGAACGCGCGGTGCTCCTCTCCCGGTCGAGCCTGATCGAACCGGCCGATCTCGCCCTCACCGGGCAGCCCGCGATGCCGGCGTCGGCGAGCGAGCTGAAGAGCCTGGAGGAGGTGGAGCGCGAAGCGATCCGCAAGGCGCTCGCCGATCACGACGGCAATGTGGGTGCGGCGGCCCAGACGCTCGGACTCTCGCGCAGCGCCCTCTATCGACGTATTCAGCGCTACGGCCTCTAACCACTCTCCACTAACCACTCTCCACTCCCTTGCACCACGACCGCCGCATCCTCCTCCTCGCGCTCCTGGCCGGGTTCCCCGCGCTGGTCGCGGCGGGCATCCTGCTCTGGTTCGTACCGGTCTCCCCCCTGTTCCGCTGGACTCTCCTGGGCATGCTGGCCGCGGGGTGGGTGATCGCGGCGCGAGCGGCCCAGGTCCGAGTGGTCCGCCCGCTCCAGGTGCTCGCCAATCTCCTCGCCGGGCTTCGGGAAGGACACTTCACGCTCCGGGCCCGCGAAGCCGAGACTGACGATGTGCTCGGGGCGGTGCGGCGGGAGGTCAACGCGCTCCAGGAGACGCTCAAGGAGCAGCGGCTCGGCGCGCTGGAGGCCGACGCGCTGCTCCGGCGGGTTATGGAGGAGATCGACGTGGCGACGTTCGCGTTCGATGCCGCGGGAGCGCTCCGGCTTGCCAATCGGGCCGGGGAGCGCCTGCTCGGCCAGCCGGTCGAGCGCGCCACCGGCCGCACCGCGGTGCAGCTCGGGCTCGAGGCTAGCCTCACCGGCGAGACCCCCCGCATCATCGAGCTCACCGTCCCCGGCGCGGGGACCGGCCGCTGGGAAGTACGCCGGCGGCCGTTCCGACAGGGCGGCTTGCCGCTCGACCTGGTGGTGCTCACCGACATCAGCCGGGTGCTGCGCTCGGAGGAGCGCCAGCTCTGGCAGCGGCTGGTCCGGGTGCTTTCCCACGAGATCAATAACTCGCTGGCCCCGATCAAATCGCTGGTGGGAACGCTCACCGGAATGCTGGACCGGGTGCCCCGGACCCCCGATTGGGAAGGCGACCTGGCGCGCGGCCTCGAGGTGATCGGCGCCCGAGCCGATGGGCTGAACCGCTTCATGGCCTCAGCCGCCCGGCTCGCCAAGCTGCCGCCCCCTTCGCTCACCCAGGTGGACGTGGGCGATCGGGTGCGCCGGGTCGCCCAGCTGGAGACCCGGATGCCGGTGCGGGTTAGGGAAGGAGTCGCCACGGTGATCCGGGCCGATCCGGATCAGCTCGACCAGGTGCTCATCAACCTCTTGACCAACGCGGTGGAAGCCGCCCGCGAAACCGGCGGCGCGGTGGAGATGACCTGGGTGAACCGGGATGGCGAGGTCGCCATCGAGGTCCGCGACGAGGGCCCGGGGATTCCCTCGCCCGGCAATCTCTTCGTCCCGTTTTTCACCACCAAGCCCAAGGGGTCGGGCATCGGGCTGGTGTTCTGCCGCCAGGTGATCGAGGCGCACGGCGGGACGCTCACCCTCGAGAATCGCACCGACCGGAAAGGCGCCATGGCCCGAGTCCGCCTCCCGATCCAGTGAACGCCCTGCGGAGTACTCACCTGGAGTGATATCCCGGTTGGCTAGTCGAAAGAGAGAGCGCCATCCTCCTACGCAACCGGCGGGACTCAACCGCTAGCGACACCGCCGCTCGAATGATAGGATTGCTCTGCGGCAACCCCATTCATTCGAACGGTGATCTCGATGCGTACTCCTGCTCTCTTGCTCATCGCTCTGCTCCCGACCGGGGTCGCGGGGCAAAACCAGCCGGCCCGGATGGTTCCCCCGATTGCGGCGGAACCTCCCGGTCTCAACGGCACCGCCGAGCTCCGCGCCATCCGGGACCTGAAATGGCGCTGGATCGGACCGGCCAACCAGGCCGGCCGCATTCCGATGATGGTCGGCGTTCCGGGCGATCGATCGACGTATTACGTCGGCTCGGCGGCAGGCGGGCTCTTCAAGACCACCAACGGCGGCGTGACGTTCGAAGCGCTGTTCGATGATCAGAGCAACGCGTCGATCGGCGACCTCGCCATCGCTCCCTCGAACCCCAACATCCTCTACCTCGGCACCGGCGAGGGCAACCCCCGCAACTCGGCCAGCATCGGCGACGGGGTCTACAAGTCGGTGGACGGCGGCCGTACCTGGAAGAAGATCGGGCTCGAGAACACCGAGAAGATCCCCCGGATCCGGATCGATCCCCAGAACCCGGACGTGGTCTATGTGTGCGCGTTAGGCCGCACCTGGGGACCTAACCCGGAGCGCGGGCTCTTCAAGAGCACCGACGGCGGCAAGACCTGGCGCAAGGTACTGTATCACGACGATCTCACCGGCTGCGCCGACGTGGACATCGATCCGACCAACGCCAACATCGTCTGGGTCGGGACCCACCGCCACCAGCGCTGGCCCTGGTACTTCACCTCGGGCGGCGGCGCGACCGGCGTCTACAAGTCGGCCGATGGCGGCGAGACCTGGACCCAGCTCTCCGGCAAGGGCAACGGCCGCGGGCTACCGGAGGGGGACATGGACCGGGTGGGCGTCTCGGTCCATCGCGCGAACCCTGATGTCGTGTACGTGGTTTCGGAGACCAAGACCGAGGGTCAGCTCTGGCGCACCGAGGACGGCGGCCGAACCTGGGAGACGGTGAACCGGGAGCGCAATATCAACTTCCGTCCGTTCTACTACTCTGACCTGCGGGCCGATCCCAGGAATCCCAACGTGGTCTTCAGCCTCTCCGGCGGGCTCTACAAGTCACAGGATGGCGGCCGGACCTTCCAGACGGTCCGCTCCGACATCCACGGCGACCACCAGGCGATGTGGATCGATCCCACCGATCCCAGCTACATCCTGGAGGGATCCGACGGCGGCTGGCAGGTGAGTTATGACGGCGGCCGCACCTTCGAGGTCATCAACACGATCTCGTTCGCGCAGTTCTATCACCTGAACCTGGACCTGGCGAAGCCCTACAACATCTGCGGCGGGCTCCAGGACAACGGCCACTGGTGCGGGCCCAGCCGCACGCTCTCCAACCAGGGCAACCGCAAGAACGCCTGGGTGACCATCAGCGGCGGCGACGGGTTCTTCGCGGTTCCGGACCTGGCGCAGCCCCACCTGGTGTATTCCGCCTCGCAGGGCGGGAACATCGTGCTGACCGACACGCGGACGGGCGATCAGCGGTCCATTCACCCGTACCCGCGGCGGGTCGGGTCGGCCGGCGATTCGCTGGCCGAGCACAAGTACCGGTTCAACTGGAACGCGGCGATCGCTCTGAATCCGAGTGACCCGCGCACCGTCTATTTCGGCGGTAACGTGGTGTTCCGGAGCCGGAACTACGGTCAGTCGTGGGACGTGATCTCGCCCGATCTCACCACCAACGACAAGAAGAAGCAAGGCTCATCGGGCGGGCCAATCGTCACCGACAACACGGCCGCCGAGTTCCACAGCACGATCCTCACCATCGCGCCGTCGCCCAAGGACCCCAAGGTCATCTGGGTGGGCACCGACGACGGCTACATCCAGGTGACTCGGGACGGCGGCACCACCTGGACCAACACGGTAAAGAACATCCGCGACCTGCCGCCCAATGCGTGGATCTCGACCATCGATGCCTCGCCTCACGAGGCGGGCACCGCGCTAGTGGCCGCGTCCCACTGGCAGACCGGCGACTACACCCCCTACGCGTACCTAACCCGCGACCACGGGCAGACCTGGACCCGCATCGCCGGCAACCTGCCGGCCCGCGGCTGGGTGCACGTGGTGCGGCAGGATCCCAAGAATCCCAACCTGCTCTACACCGGCACCGAGTTCGGGATCTATGCGTCCTGGAACACCGGAAGGCAGTGGCACAACCTCCGGAACGGGATATCGGCCGCCCCGGTTCGCGACCTCCTGGTGCATCCCCGGGACAACGATCTCGTCATCGCGACCCACGGCCGCGGCCTCTACATCCTCGACGATCTCACCCCACTCCAGCAGCTCGGCCAGGCGATGACCAGCGAGCTCACCCTGTTCGATCCGCGACCGGCGGTGCGCTGGGTGATGTGGAACTCCGACGCCAATCTGGGTCAGAAAGTGTGGCGAGGAGAGAATCCGCCCTTCGGTGCGGTCTTCTCCTACTTCGTGCGCGACACGGTGCGCCAGCTCCGGTTCACCATCAAGGACAGCGACGGGAGGGTCGTTCGCACGCTGCGGGATAGCCTTGCGGTGCCCGGCGTGCACCGGCAAGCCTGGGACCTCCGCTATGACGCCCTTCCGCCGGGTGAGATGGTTACTGCCGGAGGCGGGCCTGGCGGCGGCGGTTTTGGTGGAGGCGGAGGAGGATTCGGCTTCGGCGGTGGGGGACCCTGGGTGGTTCCGGGCAACTATACCGTCACCCTGACGGTCGCCGGCAAAGAAATGGCCAAGCCCTTCACGGTGGAGCTCGATCCCCGCGCGACGGTTTCGCTCGCGGACCTGGTAGCCCAGCGCGATGCCGCGCTCGAGTTGCGGGAGCTCTCGGCCCGCGTAAACCGCGTGGTCGGCCGTGCGAACAACCTGATGCAGCAGCTCACCAACCTCGGTACCACCTTGCGGCAGAACGCCCCCACCGAGCGGGCTGCCATCGACGAGACCCGCGGCGCGCTGGAAGAGCTGCGGGCGTTCCGGGACACCGGTCTCGCCCGGCCGCTCGCCGGGTTAGGATACCGGCAGTATCCACGCCTCCGCGAAGAGGTGCAGTCGCTCTCTGGCTCGGTGAACCGCTCCCTCAACCGGCCCACCGACGCCCAGCTCCTGCGCAAGGGGGAGCTGGAGGCCGAGACCAGCGCAGCGGAAGCCAAGCTGAACGGGATCGTGAACGGGCGGATCGCGCGGGTCAACGCCCTGCTCAAGAACCTGCCCCACATCGTGATGGCGGGCGGCGGGATCAGTTGAGGGTGACAGCCGCGCCGGGCTCCGACGTCACCAGACCAAGAGCCCGGCACCTGAGGAGGGTGGACCATGCCCAAACGAACGACCAAACGCCGAGCGCCGAGTGCCGAGCGCCGAGCCACGAGTTCGGTGCGCCGAGCGCCGAGCGCCGAGCGCCGAGTCACGAGCAAAGTGAAGGCGGCCGGGGCGCGATTGCTGACCCGCGCCAGGGCGACCGGCACCCGCATCGCTGCCAAGGTGAAGCAGATGGACCGCCGCAAGGTCGCCAAAGCCGCCGCGGTCGCCGCGGGACTCGGCGCGGCCGCGATCGGCGCGGTGGTGGCCCGGCGGAAGGCACGCAAGCGCAAGCGATTCAAGCTGCTCCAGTAGCTTCCCGCGACGCCGCATGAGCGCGCCAGCACTCCGGCGCGCCATCCGCCTCCCCCACGCGACGGCGCTGGTGGTCGGCACGATCATCGGCGCCTCGATCTTCGTCCAGCCCTCCGAGATCACCAGCCGGGTTCCCTCGGTCGCCGGCGTGTTAGGGATATGGCTCCTTGCCGGGGTGCTGACGCTGGCCGGGGCGCTGGTCTGCGCCGAGCTGGCCTCGACGTTCACCCGGGGCGGCGGCGTGTACGTCTATCTCACCGAAGCATTCGGGCGGCCGCTCGGCTTTCTCTGGGGCTGGGCGATGTTCTGGAGCATGCATTCCGGGATCATCGCCGCAATCGCGGTGATCTTCGCCCGGTATGCCGGCCAGCTGGTCGCGCTCACGCCCACCGGCACCAAGCTGGTTGCGATCGGCGTGATCTTGCTGCTCTCCGCGATCAACTATTTCGGGGTGCGCCAGGGGAGCCGGATCCAGACCGCATTCACCGCCGGAAAGCTGCTTGCGGTTCTGCTGATCATCGCGGCCGGGGTCCTGCTGGGCGGACGGGTCGAGGCCCACTTCGTGGGCCCCACGCAACCGGCACCTATCGGTCCCGCAGACATTCTCGCGGGACTCGCCGCGGGACTGTTCGCGTTCGGCGGCTGGCACATGGTGACCTACAGCTCGGAAGAGACGGTTGAGCCCCGCAAGACCATTCCTCGGGCGCTCGCGTTGGGCGCCGCGATCGTCACCGGGTCGTACCTCGCGCTCAACGCGGTCTATCTCTACGTCTTGCCGCTCGACGCGGTGGCGCAATCAACCCGCGTGGCGGCGGACCTCGCCGATGCCCTGCTCGGAACTGGGGGAGGCAGCGGGATCGCGGTGCTGGTGATGTTCTCGACCTTCGGGGCGCTGGCCGGCATCGTGCTGACCGGCCCGCGGGTGTATCTCGCGATGGCCCAGGACGGCTTGCTCTTTCGCTGGGTCGGAGCGATCCATCCCGGCCACCAGACTCCCCATCGCGCCATCGCGCTCCAGGCCCTCTGGGCGTCGGTGCTGGTGGCAACGGGCACGTTCCGGGAGCTCTTTACCCGGGTGATCTACACCGAGTGGATCTTCTTCGGCCTGCTGGCCATCGGCCTGGTCGTGCTGCGCCGCCGGCCCGGCCTAACCCGCGAGTATGCGATGCCCGGGGCCCCTGTCCTGCCGATCCTGTTCGCGGTGGCGGCGTTCGCGGTGGCCGGCGCGGCGGTGGTCGAGAACCCGAGGAACGCGATCGAGGGGATGGGGCTGGTTCTGCTGGGGGTTCCCGTCTACGTCCTTGCCAGACGCTGGGCTGAAGGGTCCCCTGGGCGCAGCTGAGTCCGTAGATTGCAGGCACAGTCGAAAGGATCCACAGATTACACAGATGACACAGATTGAAAAGACGCTATGCATTGTTCACTATTCGCTGTTCAAAAGCGGCCTCCCGTTCACGCTTCGAAGAGCGAAAGACGTATAGCGAATAGCGCTGTTGAATCGGTGTCATCTGTGTAATCTGTGGATCACCTCAGTGGCGTTAGCCGCTCACGGCATTGGACCTCGCCAACCAAAATCATGATCATCGACGTCCACAACCACTTTTACCCCCCAGCCTTGATCGATGCCTTGCGCAAAGGCCGCAGCGCGCTCTCGGTCAAGGACGACGCCGAGGGGAACCCGGTGCTCTACTCGCCCGGCGACGCCAACATCGCGGTGCGGGCCCACCGGGACATTGCCTACCGCGAGGAGGTGCTCGCCCAGGAAGGGGTGGACCACCAGTGGATCTCGCTCACCTGCCCCGGCACCTGGCTCGAGACCCCGGCGCGGTCCGCCGAGCTCTCGCGATTGGTGAACGACGCGTTCGCCGAGATCACCGCACAGCGCGGGCAACGGTTCACCGCCCTGGCGACCTTGCCGCTCAACGATGCCGCCGCGGCGGTCGCCGAATTCGAGCGGGTTAGGGGCATGGGGTTCAACGGCTGCATGGTCTTCGGCAACGTGAACGGCACGGCGCTGGCCGATCGCCGGTTCTGGCCGATCTGGGAGCGGGCCAGCGACGCCCGCGCCGTGATGTACATCCATCCCACCTTCCCGCTGGGCGTCGAGGCGATGCAGCAATACTGGCTCATGCCGCTGGTGGGGTTCCTGTTCGACACTACCCTCGCGGCGGCCCATCTCGTGTTCGCCGGGATTCCCGAGCGCTTCCCCGGCATCCGCTGGGTGCTGGGCCACCTGGGCGGCACGATCCCCTATCTCGCGGAACGGTTAGACCGGGGATTCGAGGCGTTCGCGGAATGCCGGCGCGACCTAACCCGCCCGCCCAGCGAGCACCTCAAGCACTTCTCCTACGATACCGTGAACTTCGACGCCGACGCGCTCCGCCTCGCGATCGGGTTCGCGGGTGCGGACCAGATCCTCGCCGGCAGCGACTACCCCCATCAGATCGGCAGCATTCCGAAGATGCTGGCGAGCATCCGCGCGCTCGGTCTCCCGCCGGGGGACGAGGCCAAGATCCTGGGCGGGAATGCGGCCCGATTGCTCGGCGGATAAGACCCGGTAAGTTCAACGAAGTCGAACCAGTCCAAGAACACTGCGCTCGAGGTTCCCTGCCATGCGCGCTCGCGTCTCTTCCCTGCTCCTGACCACCCTCGTTGCCGTGCCGGTTGCGGCACAGAACCCGTCGCCGGCGCCGGCCGCGACTGTCGATACGGCGCTCTTCCGGGGCCTCACCTACCGGCTGGTCGGTCCGTCCCGGGGCGGCCGGGTCACCGCCGTCACCGGGGTGCCGTCCCAGCCCCGCACCTTCTACATGGGGGTAGCCAGCGGCGGCGTGTTCCGCACCACCAACGGAGGCCAGACCTGGGAGCCCATCACCGACGGCAAGATCCCACTCGGCTCGATCGGCTCGATCGCCGTGGCCGAGTCCGATCCCAACATCATTTACGTCGGCACTGGCTCGGACGGAGTGCGGAGCAATGTCTCCACCGGGCGCGGGGTGTACCAGACGACGGACGGCGGCAAGACCTGGAGCTTCGCGGGCCTCTATCAGGCGGGGCAGATCGGTGCGGTGCGGATCCACCCGGCCGACCCTAACACGGTGTGGGTGGCGGCCTACGGCGACCTGTTCAAGCCCAACCGCGAGCGCGGCCTCTTCAAGAGCACCGACGGCGGGAAGACGTGGAAGAACACGCTCTACGTCTCGGACAGCACCGGCGCGATGGACGTCGAGCTCCAGCCCGGGAACCCCACGGTGGTCTATGCCTGGATGTCGCGGATCGAGCGGAAGCCGTGGAGCATCATCAGCGGCTCGCGGGAGGGAGGCCTCTACAAGAGCACCGACGGCGGCGAGACCTGGAAGCACCTAACCCGGGGCCTCCCGGCGGAGCTGATCGGTAAGGGGAACCTCGCGGTCAGCGCAGCCAACCCAAGCCGGATCTACGCGCTGATCGAAGCCAAGCCGGGTGGCGGGCTCTACCGCTCGGACGACGCCGGCGAGTCCTGGACTCTGGTCAACTCGCAGGGCTCGCTCATCCAGCGGCCGTTCTACTACACGACTCTGGGCGCGGACCCCACCAATGCCGACGTGGTCTATGCCGGCGCGGAGGGATTCTTCAAGTCCACTGACGGCGGGCGCACCATGACCCGGATGCCGACCCCGCACGGCGACAATCACGACATCTGGATCAACCCGCGCGACGGGGGGGGCAACACCATGGTCCAGTCGAACGACGGCGGCGCCAACGTCTCGTTCGATGGGGGACGGACCTGGTCCACCCAGATGAACCAGCCGACCTCGGAGATCTACGGCGTCTGGCTCGATCAGGGATTCCCCTACAAGCTGTACGGCGCCCAGCAGGACAACTCCACCCTCATCATCAGCAGCGTCGCCAATCCCTTCGCGCGGGAGGACTGGCGCACCGGCCCCGGCTGCGAGACCGGTCCCATCATGCCGCATCCCCGCGATCCCAACGTGGTGTATGGGTCGTGCAAGGGACAGTACCAGTGGATGAACCTGGCCACCGGCCAGAGCAAGAACTACTGGGTCGGTGGCCAATCGCTCTACGGCAATCCGGCCCGCGATCTGATCCTCCGGTTCCAGCGGGTCTCGCCGATGGCGATCTCGCCGCACGATCCCGACGTGCTCTACTACGGCTCGCAGCACGTGCACCGCACCCGCGACAAGGGGGTGACCTGGGAGACGATCTCTCCCGATCTCACCGCTCACCCGGAGTGCTGCCAGGGAATCAGCGGCGAGCCGATCACCCGGGACATCACCGGTGAAGAGTTCTACAGCACGCTCTACGCCATCGGGGAGTCGCCCCACGAGGCCGGGGTGATCTGGACCGGCGCGAACGACGGACCGTTCAACCTAACCCGCGACGGCGGGAAGACCTGGACCAACATCACGCCCAAGGACCTTCCGCCCGCAGGCCGGGTGGCCTGGATCGAGCCTTCGCCGCACCGCCGCGGCTCGGCTTACTACGCGGTCTATCGCTATCTCCTGGGCGACTACCGGCCCTACCTGTACCGCACCGACGACTACGGGAAGACCTGGAAGCGGCTCACTGACGGCAAGAACGGGATTCCCGCCGACTGGCCCACTCGAGTGGTGCGCGAAGATCCCGATCGCGAGGGCCTGCTCTACGCGGGCACCGAGTTCGGGCTGTTCATCTCGTTCGACAACGGGGCCCACTGGCAGCCGTTCCAGCGCAACCTGCCCAACGTTCCGATCAACGACATCCGGGTGCACCAGAAAAACCTGGTGATTGCCACCCAGGGCCGGGCCCTCTGGATCCTCGACAACGTGACCCCGCTGCACCAGCTCACGCCCCAGATGAGCGCCGCGGAGGTGCAGCTCTTCCGGCCCCGGCCAGGATATCGCACGCGAACGGCGCCCCAGGTCCTGGGGCCGATGGTGGACTACTACCTCCCCTCCGAGTCCCAGGGAACGGTCGAGATCGCGATTCTGGATGCCACGGGTGACGTGGTCAACACCTACCGCAGCGATCGGGTTCCTCCGGCCGCTCAGGGAGGGCGCGGCGGCGGCGATCCCGACAACCCCGAGACTCCCGCCGGCTTCGGGCGGGGCGGATTCGCGAGCCGGGTTACCAGGGCGGCGGGGCTCAACCGGTTCGTCTGGGATCTCCGCCACTCGGCCGGGGTGATGGCCCCGCCCGGCGAGTACCGGGTTAGGCTCACGGTCGGCAGCACGGTGCTCACCCAGCCGCTCACCGTGCAGATCGACCCGCGCCTCGCGGCCGATGGCACCACCATCGCGGACTTGGTGGAGCAGTTCGAGCACAACCTGCGAATGCGGGCGCTGGTGACCGACGTGAACCGCACCGTGGCGCGAGTGCAGGCCGCGCTCAATCGCTTGGGTGGCGTGGGCGCCGCGGGCGCTGACACGCTCGCCCAGGTGAAGGCGATCGCCGGGAAGTTGCTCACCGAGCCGGTCCGGTACGGCAAGCCGGGGCTCCAGGCGCACATCACCTACCTCGCCGGCATGACCGCCAACACCGATCAGAAGGTGGGCCGGGACGCGGTGGAGCGCTACGCCGTGCTCAAGAAGGAGCTGGAGCAGGTGCAAGCGGAGCTCGATCGCGTGTTAGGAGCAGAGCCGGGAGGCGGGAAGTGAGCTCGGCGCCGTCACTGGGCGTGCCCGAGCTGGCCGGCCTCGCGGGTTATGGCGAGGCCGCCCGGGTCGGCTACGCCGTGGACGAGAACGTCCGGCGGCTGCTCCGCTATCAGTGGACCGAGCGGCGGCTGATGGGCGATCTGCTGAGCCATCTCACGGCGGAACCGGTCTGGGAAGTCAAGTGCGGCTACGCCCTGCACCAGTGGCAGGACGGGCTGCACGCCGATGCGGTGCGGCGCCGGATCGCCGAGATGCGGCACCCGGTGCCGCCGCTCGACCGGGCGCCCGATGGGGAGCTCGACCGCGCGTTGGAGGAGGCGCTCCGGTCCGAGGACGCCGTCGAGCTCCTGGCCGGGAGCTACGGCGTGATTCGCGAGGCGCTCGCCGGTGCCTACCGCGAGCACCTCGCCACCACGAACCCGCTGGTGGATCATCCGACTCGACGGATTCTCTCAGCCGCGCTCGACGATCACGAGGCGGCGCTCGACTGGAGCCGCCGGACGCTGGCCGGGTTGGTGCGGCGCGACGCGACCCAGCGATCCGCGGCGTGGCAGAGCCAGGTGCGAGCGTATCTCGATGCCGCCGGTGGTATCGCCGGACCCGGTCCACCAACTGCACCTTCGCTGCCGCCTTCCCGAGCGAGCGCGCCGTTCGTTCCCGACTTCCGACCTCGCCGCGACGAGCGATTCACTGGCCAATTCGAGTTCGAGTTTCCTCCCCACGTGATCTACAACGACCCGCGAGTACCCGCGGACGAGCGCAATCTCGCGCTGCTCGCCAAGCGCACCCTCGAGATGGACGTGCCGGAGATGATAGCATCCATCCTGGTCGAGCGACCCGATGCGCCGTGGGAGTTCCAGCTCGACTTCTCCCGCCAGCTCTGGGACGAGATGCGCCACGCCATGATGGGCAGCGTGGCGTTCGAGGCGCGCGGGGTGGACTGGTCGAAGCTGCCGCTCAATGTCGGCTTCGCGTTGCGCCTGAACCTGCACGCCTCGCCGCTCGAGCGGCAGACCATGCTCTTCGCGATTGAGCAGTCGCTCATGCCGGGCGAGACCGGCAAGCGGTACGAGTACCAGACCGCCGTGGAGGCCGGCGACGCCCTCTCGACTCACTTCCATGATTACGATTGGGCCGACGAAGTGCTGCACGCCCACATCGGGCGGCGCTGGCTCCGGCACGAGGGCATCGGGCCGGAGGAAGCGGTCGCCCAGGGCGAGCGGATCCACGAGCGGACCTGGCCCGAGCTGGATCGCTACCGGAGGGGGGAGGAGGCCGCCGCAGGGGACTGGTGGGACGGCTTCTGCCGTCGCGTATTAGGCAGGCCCAGCGCGCTCAAGCCGGAGGACCGCGGCGCTCTCAAGATCATCGCCGAGTAGCCGGCGCGTGAGTGCCGAGCGCCGAGCCGCCGAGTCGCCGAGCCGCCAGGCCGAGCCGTCCAGGCGCCGAGCCGACGAGCCGTCCCGCCTTACCTTTCACCTGATTCCGCATACCCACTGGGACCGCGAGTGGTATCTCCCCCGCGCGGCGTTCCAGGCCCGGCTCATTCCCGTTCTGGACGAGGTCCTGGACCAGCTCGAGCGCGAGCCCACCTCAAGGTTTCTGCTCGACGGCCAGACCATCCTGCTCGAGGACTACCTCGCGGTGCGGCCCGAGCAGGAGGACCGAATCCGCGCGCAGGTCGAGCGCGGGGCACTGGAGATCGGGCCCTGGTACGTCCTGGCTGATCTGTTGATCCCGTCGGCCACCTCGATCCGCCGCAATCTCGCGGAGGGGGCTCGGCAGGCGAACCGGTTCGGCCGGCCGCTCGACGTGGTCTACAGCCCCGACGCCTTCGGCCATCCCGCCGCCTTGCCGGCGATCGCGGCCGAGTTCGGGCTCCGGCGCGCGGTGGTTCGCCGCGGGTTAGGCCGGCCGGGTGAGTTCTACCGGTGGGAAGACTCCGCCGGCGAAACCCTGCTGGTCTATCAGCTTCCTCCCGCGGGTTATGATGTCGCCATCGGACTGGCCGACGCCGGTCCGAACCTCGGGCGCCGCTGGCCGTCCGTCCGCGGCGAGCTGGTGGAGCGCGCTGCCACCGGCCAGATCGCCGTGTTCCTCGGCGCGGACCACCATGCCATGGTGCCGGATGTGGCCGGCTTGCGCGACAGGCTCCAGCAGCTCGAGCCCACTCACGAGGTGCGGATCAGTGGGCTCACCGAGTTCTTCCAGGCAGCCGAGCGGGCCCTGGTCGGGGTTCGTCTGCCGGTGGTCCGTGGCGAGCTCCGGAGCAGCGGTGGGCGGGTTTGGGTGCTCCAGGACGTCCACTCGAGTCGGTCCCGGCTCAAGCGCGAGCATGCGGCGGCGGAGCTCATGTTCGCGCGAATCGCGGAGCCGCTGGCTCGGCTGGCGCGGGAAGCCGGCGGGCCGGATCTGGCGCCGTTGGTGCACCACGCCTGGCGGACTCTCCTGCAGTGCCAGTTCCATGACACACTTGCCGGGACCACGGCGGACGCCGCCCAGGCGGAGCAGCGGGTTAGGCTATCGGCGGTCCGCAGCCTGGCCCGGGAAATCACCGACCGGGGGCTGGCCAGCATCGCGGGTTATGATCCGGACGCGGCTCGTCCCTCCGCGCGTGCCGGCGACTTGGAACGGTTCGAGGCACCGGGACCTCGGCTCGTCCTCTGGAACCCCGCCGATCGGGCCCGCGGGGGAATAGCAACCGCGCTGCTGACTTTCTTCCGGCGCGACGTTCCGGTGGGCCCGCCGCCGACCCGGCCGATCCGCCTGGGGCAAGGCTACCGGCCGTTCGCGCTGGAATCTCCGGCGGGCGAGATCATCCCGGTCCAGGTCCTCCGGGTCGAGCCGGGCCAGGAGCGGCGCGACGCGGCTCGTCATTATCCCGATCAGGACGAAGTCGATCGCGTCTGGGTCGCGTTCCAGGCTTCCGAAGTGCCCGGGTTAGGAGTGACGTGGCTCGCGCCCAGGCGGGGCCGCTACCCGCTTCGCGGCGCGGGACTGCGAGTGGAGCCGGGCCTGCTGGTGAACTCCTACGTCTCGGTGCGGGTTACGCCGGACGGCACCCTTACCCTCACGGATCTCCGATCCGGGGCGGAGTTTCCCGACCTGGTGACCCTCATCGATGAGCCGGATCGGGGCGATCTCTACACGTTCTCGCCCGCGGGTCCGGCGGAACGGGCGTCGGCGGTCCTGATCGCCCAAACAGTACGGGCGGAAGGGCCCTTGATCGGTGCTCTCGAGGCCCGCTGGGCCGTGGTGATCGGAGGGGAGGAATGGCTGCAAGCCCGGCTGCTGGTGGTACTCCATGCCGATGCGCCGCTCGTGCGTCTCCGGCTCGACCTCGACAACTGGAAGACCGATCACCGGCTGCGGGCCCGTTTCCCCGTGGAGCCCGGCCGAGCGGTGTCCGGCGCCGCGCTCGGCGCCGAGCGCCGCGAGCCGATTGACCCACGCACCGACGGGTTCGAACGAGTGGTCGCGACCGTCCCCGCGCAGCGCTTTATTGCTGCAGCGGGGCATCGGAAGGGGCTCGCGGTGTTCGCACCGGGATTCTTCGAGGCGGAATGGACCCGGAAAGGCGAGATCCTGGTGACCCTGCTCCGATCGGTGGGCGAGCTCTCCCGCGCCGACCTGCCGGCACGACCCGGCCACGCCGCCTGGCCGGTCTCGACGCCGGACGCGCACGAGTTCGGGCGCCATACCATCGAGCTCGGTCTGGCTCCGGTCGACCCGGATAGCCTGCCAGATACCGAGAGCATGGAACGGATGTGGGAGGATCTCTTTCTACCGGTCCAGGCTCGCTACTTTCGGGAGTTTGGTCCGAGGTAGCCGCTGTTCTCTTGGTCAGGCAGAGGTGTTCTTCCGCAGTGATATCCGTGATATGACTGACCGGCCCCCGGGATATAGCGCTGGGCTCAGCGTGTTGCCATCGTTGTAGTTGGGAACTCCTGGCCCGGCGGATCCCTGGGGCAGGTTGCAGTCTATTCAGGGGTAGGAGGGGAAGCGAGCGGCGAGTGCCTGGCACCGTCCATCCGCAACTGACGGTGGGGAAGCACGATAGCGGCCTGGCGATCAGGCGGGAGCTGGCAGACCCTCCGCAGTGGTACTGGATATTCCATGTTCGTATACATGCGAACGCGTTCTGGATAAGGATTGTTAGAGAGAGTAGGATTCAGCCTAAATAGAGGTTATGCAGCCCTACCCAAGTCGTACCGCCGATGCACTCCAATCCCGCCTTGACGTTGTACACCGTTGTACATACATTAGGCGATGGAGTATCGGTGGGATCCGGCGAAGGCGCGCGCCAACCGCCGAAAGCACGGCATTGGGTTCGCCGATGCTGTCGGAGCCCTGGAGGACCCATTCGCGGTCACGCTGGATGACCCACACCCGGCGGAGGAGCGGTTCCTCAACATTGGGCAGGACTTTCTCGGCCGCATCATTGTGGTCAATTGGACCGTGCGCGGCGAGGTCATCCGTTTGATATCGGCTCGCTCCGCGACTCCCGCGGAGCGAAGGCAATACGCGGAAGGTCAAGATCATGCGTAAAGAATACGACTTCTCGAAGGGACGAAGAAATCCCTATGCGGCGGCTGCCAAGGGGAAAACCCGGATTACCATTCGGATCGATGATGACATTCTGGCCTGGTTTCGTGACCGCGTCAATCAAATGGGTGGGGGCAACTACCAGACCCTGATCAACCAGGCGCTGCGCAATAGCATCGCTTCTGCCTCCGAACCACTCGAGACTGTGGTGCGAAGGGTCGTCCGACAAGAATTGGCAGCGTCCGGACCTCGAGTCCGGCGGCGCAAGCGACAGGCTGCATAACCCGCGCTTGCAGCAGACGAGCCCCTAACCGCTTCGGCCGCCGCCGGATATCTTATGACCTTGGATCGGCGGCGGCCTCAGCAGGG
>JBQTHV010000096.1:0-19473 GCA_052389555.1 Gemmatimonadales bacterium
ATCGCACTCTTGACCTTACCGCTCAGGATGTGCGCGTCGTGCAGCGAGAGGCTGGGGTCGGCCTGGACGTGCAGCTCGAGGAGAAAACGGGTTCCGCTCTTCCGAATCCGGAGTTTCTCGGTGGCCAAGACACCGGGCACGGCTCGTGCGGCTCGATCTACCTCCTGGAAGATCGCCTCATCCGGAGATACATCCATCAACTCGGCAAGCGCGGGCCGAATAATCCGGATGCCGTTGACGAGGATGATGCCCGAAGCGAACAGGGCCGCCCAATCATCCGCTGATTCCCAGCCGGGCCCGCCAGCGAGCGCGATCGAGATTCCGATGAACGCAGCGGCAGACGTGATGGCATCGGCGCGATGGTGCCAGGCATCCGCAGCCACCGCTGAGCTGCCGGTTTCCGCGGCGCCCCGAAAGACCCAGCGGTAGAGCGACTCCTTGACCACCACCACAACGACCAGCACCACGAGCGTGAACGGGGCGGGCGCATGGTGCGGGGTGAGGATCTCCCGTACCGCCTCGATGGCGATGCCGAGCGCCGCACCGACCAGCATCAGCCCCACCATGGCAGACGAGACCGATTCGGCCTTGCCGTAACCGAACGGGTAGCGCTCGTCGGCGTCGCGCGCCGAAATGCGAAGACCCGACCAGACCACCAGCGACGAAAAGATATCGGCGATGGACTCGACTGCATCCGCGATCAGCGCGTAGGAATGACCCAGAATGCCGGCGAACAGTTTGGTGAGCGCGAGGCCGCCGTTGACCAGTAACCCAGTACGGACCAGTTCGAAGCTGCGCTTGGGGGGGTGAGAGGTGAGAGGTGAGAGGTGAGAAGTAAGCGGGCCTCCCCGCCCCGATCCTGCGCGGTTCACCGCTTACCTCTCACTTCTCACCTCTCACCTTTCATGGACTCAGCCGTTCAACGACCCAGCGGGTACCGTCACGCCGATAGCGCAACCGGTCGTGCAGCCGGTTCTCCCGGCCCTGCCAGAATTCGTAGTCGCGCGGAACCAGCCGGAAGCCCCCCCAGTAGGGCGGTCGGGGAATCTGGCCTGCGGCGAATCGTCGGGCGGCGCTTTCCCACTCTGCCTCGAGAGCAGCGCGGTCGGCGACAACCTGCCCCTGATGCGAGGCCCAGGCGCTGAGCCGGCTCCCCTCGGGGCGCGAGAGGAAGTACTCGTTGGATTCTGCATCGCTAATCGGGGAGACCGTCCCCCGGATTCTCACCTGGCGCTCAAGCTCTCCCCACCAGAACACCAGCGCCGCCACCGGATTCTGGGCGAGCTCAGTGCCCTTCTGGCTTCGCCGGTCGCCAAAGAAGACAAACCCCTCGGAACCCGTCCCCTTGAGCAGCACCACTCTGGCCGAAGGCACCCCCTGCGGGGTGGCTGTCGCCAGGGTCATCGCGGTCGGCTCGCGAACCTGGGCGCGGGTCGCGTCGTCCAGCCACTTGAGGAACTGCCGCAGCGGATCTGGATCGACGCTGGTTTCGTCGAGCCGTTCGCGCGCGTATTCCCTCCGCAGATCGGCGAGATTCATCGGCCACTCCGCGCCCCGGGCCAGGGACCCGGCGGCGTTTCCGGGAGATCCACGTTGTGTTCTTCCTCTCGAAAGACCTCGAATCCGCGAGCCAGGTAGTTCGGCAGGGCCCCGGGGTGATCCAGCGTGCAGGTATGAACCCAGACCCGCCGGATGCCCGGCCTAACCCGCCAGGCCCGCTCCACCGCCTGGGTGAGCAGGTATCCACCCAGCCCCTGACCCATGAACCCGGGCATCAGCCCGAAATAGGTGATCTGGACCTCGGCATCGCCGGCCAGTAGCTCGAAGTAGCCGGCGGGCGTGCCGCTCTGGTAGGCCACCCAGGTCTCCACCTCGGGCCCCGACAGCCACTGGCGCCAGTGGTCATAGCTCCAGGTCAGCCGCTCGCGCCAGTACCAGTCGCCGCCTACCGCGGTGTAGAGAAACCGGCCGAGCTCGGGCGACGGAACGCCGGCGCGGAGGAGTAGCACATCGCGCGGGATGCGGCCCGACCGCTTGAGCGCCTCCGGGCTTCGCATCTCGAGGTGGGTGATGCGGACCAGACGTTTCAACGGCTGTGAAAAGTGAAAAGTGAACAGTGAAAGGTGCTCATGGGGTGAGCTCCTCCGCAGGAAGAATGATCCCCCGGCATTCTCCGAAGCCGATGGTGGCGAAGCCCGGGCGCGAGGCGCGTCCCCGAATGATGACCTCGTCACCGTCCCCCAGAAAGCGGCGGACTTCGCCGGTGGGCAGAGTGATCGGCTCGGTCCCCCGCCAGGTGAGCTCGAGGAGGCAGCCGCGATTCTCGCGATCCGGGCCGGACACCGTGCCGCTGGCCAGGAGATCGCCCGGGCGCAGGTTGCAGCCGTTGCTGGTGTGGTGGGTAAGGAGCTGGGCCAGCGACCAGTACATGCCGGCGAACTCGGCCCGGCTGAGCCGCACCGGCTCCCGGCTTTCCTCGCGCATGCGAGCCGAGCTCAGCCAGACCTCGAGCTCGATGGCAAACCCGCTGCGGCTCTGGCTGGCGGCTTCGTCGAGATAGGCCAGCGGCCGGGGATCGCCGGGCGGACGGTCGGGCCGGGCCGTCCGGAACGGTTCGAGTCCGTCGAGGGTCACGACCCACGGACTCACCGTGGTCGCGAAGCTCTTGGCCAGGAACGGGCCCAGGGGCTGATACTCCCAGCGCTGGATGTCACGGGCGGACCAGTCGTTGACCAGACATAACCCGGCGAGATGCTCTTCGGCCTGGCCGATGGGGACCCGGGTTCCCAGCGGATTGCCCCGCCCCACCCAGGCGCCGATCTCGCACTCGTAGTCGAGCGAGCGGGTCGGGCCTAACTCGGGAGGTGAGAGGTGAGAGGTGAGAGGTGAGCGGTGAGAGGCGAGAGGGCCGAGGGCCGAGGGAGGCCCGACCTCGGCGGGTGGGAGCTGGCCCACCGGGCGGCGGACCGGCGTGCCACTGGGCACCACGGAGGAAGCACGGCCATGGTACCCGATGGGCACCCACTTGTAATTCGGTAAGAGCGGCTGCTCGGGCCGGAGCATAGTGCCGACATTCGTCGCGTGATGAATCGAAGCATAGAAGTCGGTGTAGTCGCCGATCTCGACGGGCAGGAGCAACTCCACCTCGGCCAGCGGCACCAGGCACTCGTCGGGGGGGCGAGGCAGGCGGGAATCGTCCCGGAGCAACCCGAAGACCGCGTGCCGCACTGCGCGGAGCGCGCGCCGCCCCAGTGCCAGCAACGGGTTGAGGGTCCGGGCCTGGAGCGCGTCATAGAGCCCGGGCTCGATGCCTAACGCGCCCACCGCGGTGGTGCGGTGCAGGTCCAGCACCCGATCGCCGATGGCCACGCCGATCCGCGGCTCTCCTAACCCGCGGCGCCGGAACACGCCGAGCGGGAGGTTCTGGAGGGGAAAGTCTCCCGCCGCCCGCCGGGCCGAGGGAACCCAGGAGCCGATCCCGATGTCGTGGGTCTCGTCGAGCAGCAGGGTCACTGCGGGGCCATCAGGACGGCCAGCTCGTCCAGCGGTTCGTGGAACGAACAGGATCCGAAACCGTGAAAGAAGTCGCGCCGGAACCCGGCCAGGAAAGCCGGGTCGAACCGCTCGCTCCGCCAGCCCAGTGCATCGGTCCCGAGCTGGAGCGCGCTCGGGACGGTCTCGGTCAACGCGGCCTCGACCGCTGGCAGGTCCCGGTTGCCGGCCCAGAGCATCGCCGCGGCGAGAGCCACGTTGAGATACCCATACATCGTGGCACGCTTCGCCTCCCACTGATAGGTCAGCGGGAACGAGCCTCGAAGGGGATGGTGCAGGCCGGCGGTGGCTTTGAACGGAAGCCGGCGCTCGGCGCAGGCGGCGAGGAACCGTGCCAGGGCCGGCGAATGGGGAAACGCCTCCGGAATGGTGCCGCCGGTTCGGACCTTGGCGAACGGTCCCGCACCAGCTACCAGGTCAAGGATGCCCTCGGCTTCGCCTCCGACGGGCACCTCGATGTAGCGGAGCCACTGGTCCGGCAACGCGGCAAGAACCTCGGGGGCTTTTGCTGCATTCGGGGCACGGACCTCGACTGCCTCGATGTGGGCCCAGCCCCGCGCGCCGGTTTCGAAGCGGTCGAGCAGAGCCAGCTCCGCCGCGATCTCCGGCCCGATCACGACGCTGAGCCGGAGCGGATCAGGAGGGCTGAGCCGGCCCACTGCCTCGGAAAACTCGGCAAGCCGAGTGGCCGGCACGACGAATCGGCCGAGCGCCCACCAGTCGGGGGAGTCTCGATGGATCAGGTAGTGCGTTACCGCCGTTGACATCTCGAGCCCGGCGGGAGGAAACAGCCCGGCGTAGTCGATCGCGCCGGCCAGCAATACCTGGAGGGGAGCGGCGAGTCCGCCGGCTTTGGGAGCAGCGGTCACGGCGGGAATAATAGTGCGGCCACCCGGCCTCGCTCATAGCGCGCGAACCGGGTTCGCATAGATTCCGGGCGGTGCAATCCGATCCCCTCACGCTGGCGTCGCTCGGCTTCCAAACGCTGATCACGCTGCTCCTGGCCCTGGTGAATCTGGGGCTGTGGCGCCGCGAGCGTCGTCCCTACTTCCTGACCTGGAGCGCGGCCTGGGGCGTTTACGCCTTGCGGCTCGCGCTGATCTCGGTCTTCCTGCTCACCGGGCAACTCCCCTGGCTGTTCGTTCACCAGCTTGCCACCGGGGGAACGGCTCTGCTCCTGCTCTGGGCCAGTCTCCAGTTCTCCCAGGGAACCACGCGGCGGTGGCAGCGCCGCGGGATCGCGGCAGCCGCGGTGCTCTGGGTGGGGGTGAGCCTCTACGGCGTGCAGACCTTCGCGGTGAGCGGTCTGGTCTCGGCCATTGCGCTCTCGGCCGTCACCTGGTGGACCGCGCTGGTCTTCTGGCGACACCGCCGGCAAACCCGCTCCCAGAGCGCCACGGTGCTGGCGGTCACCTTTGCGCTGTGGGGCCTGCATCACCTGGACTACCCGCTGCTCCGTCCCCTCGGGAGCGGGGTGCTCTACGGGGTGTTTGCCGACGTGACCCTCATCACGGTCACCGCCACGGCCATTCTCTTTCTGGTCCTGAGCGAAGGGAAGGAAGCGCTGGCGGCGCGCAGCGCCCAGCTCGAACAGTTAACCCGCTTGTTGCTGCGGGCCCAGGAGGAGGAGCGCCGCCGGGTAGCCCGCGAGCTGCACGACGAGGCCGGCCAGATCCTGACGGCGGCCAAGATCGAGCTCGACCTGGACGGCCGCACCCAGGCCGCCACGCTGGTGGAGCGCGCGTTGCTCCAGGTTCGCAACCTGAGCCGGTTGCTCCGGCCCGCCGAGCTGGACGACTTGGGCCTGGTGCCCGCGCTCCGGAGCCTGGTGCAGGACTTCCGGCAGCGCGCCGGGATCCGGGCGGACTTTCACGCTCCCGAGACGCTCGGACCGGTGCGCAGTGACGTGGAGGTGGCGCTCTATCGGGTGGTGCAGGAAGCGCTGACCAACGTGGCCCGGCATTCGCACGCGAGCAATGTCGAAGTCTGGGTTCGCGGCGAAGACGACCGGGTGCGGGTGACCATCGCCGACAACGGAACCGGAGCCGCCGGCATCCCCACCCCGCATCTCGGACTGCTTGGTATCCAGGAGCGTCTCAGCGAGCTGGCCGGCACCGTGGAGATTACGACCGCGGCCGGAGCCGGCTTTCGGCTGGACGCCGTCATCCCCCTCTCGGACGCCCGCCGATGAGACCGGCGCGAATCCGGGTGCTGCTGGCGGACGACCATCCGCTGGTTCGCTCCGGAATCCGCCGGGTGCTCGAAGCCCAGCCCCGGTTCGAGATCGTCGGTGAGGCAGCGGACGGCGGCGAGGCGCTGGCGAAGATCCGGGAGCTCTGGCCCGATGTCCTGATTCTCGATCTCGCGATGCCCGGCAAGGACGGGCTCGAGGTTCTCCGCCACGCCAAGACGATCCGGCCTTCGCTCAAGATCGTGGTGCTCACCATGCATGCGAATCCGGAGTATGTCGGGCGGGCTATCCAGCTCGGGGCCGATGGCTACCTGCTCAAGGAATCGGCGGTGCCGGAGCTGCTCTCGGCGATCGAGGCCGTGCTGGCGGGCCAGGCCTTTCACAGTCCGCGCGTGCAGGCGGAGCTGGCCGGCCTGGTCCGTAACAGCGCTCCGAGTCCCCTGCGGGCGATCGATCGTCTCACCGAGCGCGAGCGGGAAGTGCTGTGCCAGATCGCTGCCGGCCGAAGCACCAAGGAGGTGGCGGCCCAGCTCGGGATCGGCCGGCGGACGGTGGAGACCCATCGCTCCAACCTGATGCGGAAGCTGGGACTCCACTCGGTGGCCCTGCTGACCCAGTTCGCCATCCGCGAAGGACTGGTCCGGGCGCCCTAACCCGGGGCGGGTCGGCTCCCGGGTTAGGGCTGCGGCACCTCGACGGCAGCGCCCATCGAAATCAGCCGGGGGCTCCCGGGCATGAGGCCGCGCGAGCGGTCCACCAGATACCGGGTATCGAACAGGTTCTTGACGGCCAGCGAAAACCGGGTCCGAAGCTGGCTCACCCGGTAGTGCACCGAGAGGTTCCACACCGTGGCACCCGGGATCGGGCCTTGCTGGCCGTCCGGGACGGTCACGTCGGTATTGACCGGATCGGTGAACTGGGCTCCCGCATACGCGGCCTCGAGCTGCGCCGCCGCGCGGTTTCTCCATTCATAACCCGCCGCCGCCGTCAGCAGGTGCACCGGCGCGTAAGGGAGCCGGTTGCCGGTCACCCGGATTTGCTGCCGGGTGCCCGCGGCGTTCTGGCTGAGATAGACCTTGCCGGCCACGTCTCCGTTCCCGGTGCCGATCCAGGCAAATCGCTCTCCCTCGAACCGGGCGATCGGAAGCCAGGTCCAGGCGGCCCGCAACCAGCCCTGGTGGACCGACCGGTTAAACAGGCCGGTGGTGATCCGGGTCGAGAGCTCGAGCCCGCGATGGCGGGTTTCTCCCGCGCTGGTCAGCGTGGCGCCGCTTCCTCCCGCGACGCTGGCGGGGACAATCTGGTTGGAAAAGTCGAGCTGGAAGGCGGTGGCTTCGGCCATGAATCCGCGATCCGCCTGGTAGCGCAAGCCCACTTCGGTGTTCCAGCTCAACTCGGCATCGAGATCCACCACGCCGCCCGCATTGGTCAGGATGTCTTCGGTGCGGGGCGGCGCGAACCCGCGGTGAATCCCCGCGAACACGGTGAGGCGACCGGTCGGAGACCAGGTTACTCCGGCCCCCGGAATCCACTGGGTAAAGCTGGTGGTACCGCGGGGGGCACCATCGCCCAGCCGATTGATGCGTTCATAATCGACATATTCCACGCGGAGTCCGGGCGTCACGGTCCACTCGCCCCATCGGAACCGTGGCTGAAGGAACGCCGCCAGCCCGGTGTTGCGGCGAACATTGTCCTCAACCAGCACTCCACTCCTGGCAACCGGAGTCGCGCCGTTCTCCTGGCGCCGGAGCTGCCGCTCGAACTGGGCCCGCACTCCGGCTTCCAGCCGGGATCCCTCTCCCAAACCGGGCAGCTCGATCGCCACCCGAGGCTCGACTCCCAGGATCCGGTAATTCCGAAGCCGGCCCTGGTTGCCGCAGGTCGTGGAAAGATTAGCCATTCCTCCGCACTGGGGGTCACTCGCATCGTTGGGTCGCTCGGCGGAGTTGCTCGACTGACGCCACCAATCGCGCCAGAGCCAGGAGGCATAGAGCTTGGTCGTGACCAGGGTGGAAGGATCGAGGACCACTTGATGGGTGGCGAGCGCGCTGGCCCGATCCATGAACATCGAGTCACTGGCAAAGGGGTTCTGGAACGGATCCGCGGCAAACTCCGCTTCGGTCAGGCCGGAGTAGGTCACCTGGGAGCGCTCGCGATAGTAGTTCCCCTTGAGCGTGATGAACTGTGACCCCGAGAGACGCGCTTCGCCTTTCACCGTGGCGTCGGCAATAGTGGTTCCCAGGTTGGCGCGGCCCGAAGCAGCGCGCTTGTGAAGCAGATCGGCAAGCAGGCCCTTCCCCCCAGCGCCGAATCCATGTCTCAGGTGAATCAGGTGGTAGGAACGGTCTCCGCCGGCTACCGTGTAGCGGCCCTCGTGGCCGCTGAGAGGCGGTCGCGGCGAGAGCAGGTTGATCACTCCGCCGATGGTCCGGGGACCATAGGCAATCTGTCCGCTTCCCTTGAGGACTTCGATCCCTTCGAACCGGTCCACCGGGGGTACGTAGTAGGAACCGTTATCTCCATAGGGAGCGAGGGAGAAAGGCACCCCATCCTCCAGGAGCAGCACGCCGGTGGAACGGGTCGGATTGAGACCCCGAATGCCGAGGTTGGGTCGGAGACCCAGTCCTTCTTCATCTCGCACGAACACGCCCGGAACTACGCGGAGGATCTCGTTCAGCGTGCGCGGTTGCGCCAGCCGAAGATCGCGGCTGTCCAGCGTGGTTCCGGAGCCCGGAATACTGCGCAGCCGGTCCGGCGAGCCGATCACCGTAACGGCGGGAAGTTCTTTCGGAGTTTGGGCTCGGGTGGTATCCTGCCCTCGCAGGGCCCGAGAACCGAGGACCACGAGCATTCCGAGTAAAACAGTTGGAATTCGGAGCGCGACAAGGTTTCTCCTGACAGTGGCCATCGCGAAATGAGGGTGCGGGGTGAAGGGTGACGTGGCGGAGTCGAAGATTTAGACGATCCACCAAAGTCGCAATAGCACTCCGTACTTTTGCGGAGCCCGATTCCGTAGGAACCCCAGTATTGCGGCCGGCGGCCTGACCCTATAGTCAGGCATGATCGAGGCGCCCTCGAGCTCAGGCCGGGCCGCTCGACTTTGCGCGCTCACCATCAATCACCGCAGTGCGCCGCTCGAAGACCTGGAGCAGGTTGCTCTGTCGCCGGCAGCTTGCGAAGCGCTTGGCCAGAGCCTGCTGCGCCGCGGTATCGAGGGCGTCCCGCTCTCGACCTGCCACCGAACCGAACTCTACTGGGAGTCGCGCACCACCGGGGACGATGCGGTGGCCGAGGCGACGCTCCGATCCAGCGTGCCAGGCCCATGGCCGGGCGCCGGCCCCACCGTGCAGCGACTCCAGGGCGAAGCGGCGATTCGCCACCTGTTCCGGGTGGCCGCCGGCGTCGAGTCGGTATTGGTGGGCGAGGCGGAAGTGGTCGGGCAGATCCGCCGCGCGCTCGAGCTGGCGCACTCGGCGGGCGTCCGGTCGCCGTTACTGACCGAGCTGTTTCACGACGCGCTTCGGTTCGGGCGACTGGTTCGTTCCCGCACCCGGATCGGCCAGGGCGCACTCTCGATCGCCTCTGCCGCGGTCCAGCTCATCTCCGGAATCCAGGACGGCCTCGAGGACGGAATGATCCTGGTCGTCGGCGCCGGCAAGGTCGGCCAGAAGGTGGTTCGCCATCTCCGGTCCGAGCGGGTTAGGTGCGTACTGCTCAACCGAACCCTGGCCCGGGCGCAAGCCGCTGCGCAGGAGAGCGGGGTGGTGGCCGCGCCGCTCTCCGACCTGCCGGCCTGGCTCGCCCGCGCCCGCGCGGTGGTCGTTGCGGCCCAGGCGGAATCCCGGGTGATCACGGCCGACATGATGCGCGCCGTGCGCCAGCGCACCGGGGGAGGCAAGCGACCGATCGTGATCATGGATGCTTCGATGCCCCGCGCGGTGGATCCCGAGGTCGCCGCGATTCCCGGCGTGATCCTCCACGACCTCTCGGGTCTCGAGGCTGTGGTCGAACAGAATCGGGTGCGGCGGGAGGCAGAGATCCCCCGGGTGGAAGCGCTGCTCGAGGACGCCTTACGGCGGGCCGCGCGGCGGGAGCAGCGCCGGCTCGAGTGGGAGCGCAGCAAGGGAGCGCGGAGGCTGGCCGGATGAAACGGATTCGGATCGGCACCCGAGGCAGCACGCTGGCCCGATCCCAGGCGCTCATGGTCGAGCGGAGTTTCCAGGAACGCTATCCGGGGATCGTCACCGAGCTGGTAGTTCTCAGCACCGCTGGCGATGATCAGCCCGACGCCCCGGTCGAGCGGCTCCCGGGAATCGGCTGGTTTACCTCGACGCTGGAGCAGGCACTCCTGGACCAGCGCATTAACGTAGCGGTCCACAGCTACAAGGATCTACCCGTCGAGAGCAACTCGGCCCTACGGGTGGCTGCCAGCCTGCCGCGAGGGCCGGTCGAGGATGCCCTCTGCACCAGTTCGAGCGAGCAGCTCGCGGCGCTCCCGGCGGGGGCGCGGGTCGGAAGCTCCAGCTTGCGCCGGCGCGCTCAGTTGCGCCGCCTCCGCCCTGACCTCGTCTATGTAACCCTTCGCGGCAACGTTCCCACCCGGCTGGACCGGGTTAGGAGGGGCGACCTCGACGCGGTCGTCCTCGCGCGGGCCGGGCTCGAGCGCCTGGGCCTCCGAGAGATGATCTCCGAAGTCTTTCCGGTTTCCCGGATCCTGCCTGCTCCGGGCCAGGGCGCCCTCGCCATCCAAACCCGCGCTGCCGATCAGGAAACCAGCGACCTCGCGCTTAGGCTTGACCACGCCCCAACCCACCGGGCAGTCCGGGCCGAGCGACAGCTGTTGCGAATACTGCATGGAGGTTGCTCGGTCCCGGTCGGAGCCTACGCGTGGCTCAAGGGAAGTCGGGTCTGCCTCGCGGCCGCTGTGTTTTCCGTGACCGATGACACCGAGGTGCGGGTGAAGGTCGAGGGGCCAGATCCGGAAGCGGTGGCGGCTGAGGCGGCGAGGCGCCTGCTGGCCGGCGGCGCGGGCCGGCTCCTGAAGGAGGCGACCGTTCCTAACCCGCCCGAAGAGGCGTTGCGATGAGATCCGCCGAGAAGCCGAGAGTGGCCATAACCCGCGATGAGCCGCGGTCCGGACCGCTCTCCCTGGCTCTCGGCCGCCATGGGCTCGAGCCGGTGGCCTGTTCCGTGATCACCCACCTTCCGCCCCGCGATCCCCTGCCGCTCTGCCGCGCCGCGGCGCGACTCGCCGAGTTCGACTGGGTGGTAGTGAGCAGCGCCCGCGCCGTCCTTGCCCTGGCGCGCGCTAGCGCGCTCGAGGCTCTCCGGGAGCCACCCCGATGGGCGGTGGTGGGTCCGGCCACCGAAGCCGCGCTGGCCCGCCACGGCGTTTCGGCTGCCTTGACTCCCCGGGACGCGGGGGCCGAGGCCCTGCTCGCGGCGCTGCTCGAGGCCGAGGCGTGGTCCGGCCGCAAGGTGTTGATGCCGCGAGCAGCGGGGGGAAGGCGCAGCGTCGCCGCCGGCCTGCGGGCGCGCGGGGCCTCGGTGACCGAGGTAATCGGCTACCGGACCGTGGCGCGCCCCCGGCGTGCCGTCGCGGCCGCCTGGCGCGCCGCGCGGCCTCAGGGCGTCGTGGTGGCGAGCCCGTCGGCGGTCACGGCGCTGCTCCGGGCGATCAGCCCGGCGGAGCTGGGGCGGCTTCCCGCCGTGGTGGCAATCGGTCCGACCACCGCGGCGGCGCTTCGCGAGCGCGGGTTAGGATGCAGCGTCGCGCCCCGCGCCGATTTCGAGGCCGCCGCGGCGCGCTGCGCCGAGCTGCTGGCCCTGTGGCCTAACCCGGCACCGCGATGAGCTTCCCGACCCATCGCGGCCGCCGGCTCCGCCGGACTCCGGGGCTCCGAACCCTGGCCCGGGAAACCCGGCTGGCCGCGGATCAGCTGGTGGCGCCGCTCTTCGTGGTGAGCGGGACCGGGCGGAGCGAGCCGATCGGGGCTTTGCCGGGCCACGCCCGGCTCACGCCCGACCGGGCCGCGGAGGAAGCGGCGGCGCTGCACGCGCTGGGAGTCGGCTCGGTGCTGCTCTTCGGGCTCCCGGAGCAGAAGCATCCCGATGGCCGGGCCGGATGGGACCCGGAGGGTCCGGTGCCCGCCACGATTCGCGCGATCAAGGCCGCAACTCCGGAGCTGGTGGTTTGGGCCGACGTGTGTCTCTGCGAATACACCGACCACGGCCACTGCGGCGTGTTACGAAACGGAGCAGTCGATAACGATGCGACGCTGCCCTTGCTGGCTCGCGCCGCCCTCGCGTATGCCCAGGCGGGGGCCGATGTGGTGGCGCCCTCGGACATGATGGATGGGCGCGTGGCCGCCATCCGGACCGAGCTCGATCGGAACGGGTTCGAGCAGACCGTGATCGTTTCGTACGCGGTGAAGTACGCCTCCGCGTTCTACGGACCATTCCGCGAAGCTGCCGGCTCGACCCCGCAGTTCGGCAACCGGCGCGGGTATCAAATGGCCGCCACCAATGTCCGCGAGGCCATCCGGGAAGCTCGAGCCGACGTGGAGGAAGGGGCTGACGCCGTCATCGTCAAGCCCGCCATGCCCTGCCTCGACGTAGTGCGTGCGGTGCGCGAGACGGTGCTGGTACCCGTCGCCGGGTATCAGGTGTCGGGCGAGTACTCGATGCTCCACGCCGCGGCCGCGCGAGGCTGGCTCGATCTGGAAACCGCGATGTGGGAATCGGTGCTCGGGCTCCGGCGCGCCGGTGCCGACCTGGTGATCACCTATTTCGCGCGCGCGCTCGGCGAGGCCCTTGCTCGCAGCGGGGAGGGACTGCGCTGATGACGACAACGCTGCCGCCACGGTCCGACGTGGGCCCGGGCGCCGTCTTCTCCCAAGCCGCGCTGTTCGCTCGAGCCGCCGCCGTCACGCCTGGCGGGGTCCATTCACCGGTACGCGCGTTTCGGTCGGTTGGAGCACAGCCTCTGGCGATTGTGGAAGGCAGCGGTGCGCGGCTCCGCGATGCGGATGGGCGCGAGTACATCGATTGGATCGGCGCATGGGGACCGGCGCTTCTGGGCCACGGCCACCCGGGAGTTGTCGCCGCGGTTCGCGAAGCGGCCGGACGAGGACTGGTGTTCGGGCTCGCATCTCCCGCCGAAGTCGAGCTGGCGGAGCGCCTCGTGGCCCGGGTACCTGGATGCGAGATGGTCCGCTTCACGGTGAGCGGAACCGAAGCGACGGCCACCGCGGTGCGGCTCGCCCGCGCGGCCACAGGACGGCCGGCAATCGTGAAGTTCGCCGGCTGCTATCATGGCCACGCCGACGGATTTCTCATCTGGGCCGGATCGGGCGCGGCGACGTTCGGGGTGCCGGATTCACCCGGTGTTACGGCCGCGACGGCGCGCGACACGCTGGTGGCCCGCTATAACGACCTGGCCGACGTGGCTCGCTGTTTCGATGAAGCCGGCGGCCAGATCGCCGCAATCATCGTGGAACCGGTTGCCGGCAACATGGGATGCGTGCCACCCGAGCCGGGCTTCCTGGCCGGACTCCGCTCCTGGTGCGACCGCACCGGAGCTTGCCTGATCTTCGACGAGGTGATGACCGGCTTTCGAGTTGGTCCGCAGGGCGCAGCGGGCCGCTACGGGATCACGCCGGATCTCGTGACGCTGGGGAAGGTGCTGGGTGGCGGGATGCCATTGTCCGCTTTCGGGGGGCGCGGGGAACTCATGCGCCTGATTTCCCCCGAGGGACCGGTGTATCAGGCAGGTACCTACGCGGCTCACCCGCTCGCGATCGCCGCCGGGCTCGCCACGCTCGACGCACTGGATGCGGATCCGGAGCTGTATGAACGGCTGGAACACGAGGGAGCGAGGATCGCCGCAGCGCTCGCGCGAGCCGCCCTCCAGCATGGCATCGCCCTCCAGGTACAGCGAGTGGGATCCATGTGGACGCCTTTCTTTACCGGAACCCCGATTCGTTCCTGGGACGACGCGGCGGCAGTGGACGCCGTTCGATATGCCCGATTCTTCCGGGGCATGCTGGCGCGAGGGATCTTGCTCGCTCCGTCGGCCTATGAGTGCGCCTTCCTGTCGGCGGCCCATCAAGAGCCCGAAATCCGCGTCACGATCGAAGCCGCCGAGGAGGCGCTCGCGGAGCTTGCCGCATGAACGAACGGTTCCTCCGCGCCTGCCGGCGCGTGCCGGTCGATCGGCCTCCGATCTGGCTCATGCGACAGGCCGGGCGCTACCTGCCGGAGTACCGGGCGCTCAGGGAGCGGGTGGACTTTCTGACCCTCTGCAAAACACCCGAGCTCGCGGTCGAAGCGAGTCTTCAGCCGCTCAGGCGCTTTCCGCTCGATGCGGCGATCGTGTTCTCCGACATCCTCATTCCGGTCGAGCCGATGGGTTGTGCGCTGTCGTTTAACCCGGGGCCTCGAGTGGATCCGCCGATTCGCTCCCTGACTCAGGTGGAGGCGCTGCGGCTTCCTGACATGGCCGATGCCGTTCCGTTCGTTGGAGAAGCAATCGCACTGCTGGCCCGCGAGCTGGACGGCAAAGTGCCCGTGATCGGATTTGCCGGTGCGCCCTTCACCCTCGCGGCCTATCTGGTCGAAGGACAGGGCGGCAACGGCTTCGAAACCTCGAAGGCCCTGCTCCGGAGCGAACCGGAGACGTTCCGATTGCTACTGGATCGGCTCGCCAACGCCATAACGGACTATCTCGCGATGCAGATCCACGCCGGGGCTCAGGCCGTTCAGCTCTTCGATTCGTGGGCCGGGATCCTTTCACCCGGCGAGTACCGCGACCTGGCTCTGCCCGCAGCCCAGCGAGTCATTCAGGCGCTCCGGCCCCTTGGCGTACCGGTGATCTACTTTGCGGTGAAGGCGGGCCCGTTCCTGGAGGAGGCCGCAGCGACCGGCGCCGACGTGCTCGGAGTGTGCTGGCGCACGCCACTCGCGGAGGTGCGGCGGCGCCTGGGCGACCGGGTCGCGCTCCAGGGCAACCTCGATCCCCACGTCTTGCTGGACGGTCCGGCGGCGACCCGCGCCGGCACGCAAGCGGTTCTCGATTCGGCCGGCAGGGCCCCAGGCCACATCATGAACCTGGGACATGGCATCCTGCCTAACACGCCGATCGTCTCGGTGGCAGCCATGGTCGAAACGGTCCTCGCGGCCGGAGCGGCGGCATGACCGCGGCTCCCCCCGCCGGTAGCGCCACGGCCGAGCTCCTGGCCCGGTATGACCGGCCGGGTCCCCGGTACACCTCCTATCCCACGGCGGTCGAATTCCACGACGGGTTCACCGAGGCCGACTATCGCGAGCGGCTGGCCGAGGCAGACCGGCGCTCCGCCGAGCCGCTTTCGCTCTATGCACACCTCCCGTTTTGCGAAGAGCGATGCCTGTTCTGCGCCTGCAACGTCATTGTAACCCGGCATCGCGAGGTGGCGGCGGATTACCTCGACCGCCTGGTGCAGGAGATCGACCTGCTGGCCGCCCATATTCCCAAGCGCCGCATGGTGTCCCAGATGCACTGGGGCGGGGGCACGCCGACCTACTATGCGCCGACGCAGCTCGAGCGCCTGTTCCGGGCCATCTCTCGCCACTTCCGCTTCACGCCGGATGCTGATATCGGCATCGAGGCCGATCCCCGGGTGACAACCGACGAGCACGTCGATACGCTTCGCCGCCTCGGCTTCAACCGGCTTTCGCTCGGGGTCCAGGATTTCACCCCCGAGGTGCAGTCGGCCGTCAACCGTATTCAGGGAGTCGAGCAAACCAGCGCGCTGGTCGCGAGAGCCCGGGCCTCCGGGTTCAGCTCAGTGAATCTGGACCTGATTTTCGGATTGCCCCACCAGTCGGTCGCCACCTTCGCCCGGACTCTCGATCAGGTCCTGACCATCCGGCCCGACCGGCTGGCCGTGTACTCCTTCGCGTACGTGCCGTGGATCAAGGGGCACATGAAGCGGATCCCGGACGCAGCGCTCCCTTCTTCCGCTCTCAAGCTCGAATTGCTCGCGCTGGCTATCGAGACGTTTACCCAGGCGGGATACCGGCAGATCGGCATGGACCACTTCGCCCTCCCGGAGGATGACCTGGCCCGGGCGGCCGATACAGGCGCGCTCTACCGCAACTTCATGGGCTATTCAGTACGCGCAGCTCCCGATCTCGTCGGGGTGGGCATATCCGCCATCGGGGATGTTGCCGGAGCGTTTGCGCAGAACACCAAGAAGCTGAGCGAATACGCTCGGGCGGTTCTGGCGCGCCGCTTCCCGACCGAGCGCGGCTACGCGCTGTCGCTCGACGATCTGCGCCGGCGCGAGGTCATCACCCAGCTCATGTGCGCATTCCGGGTGGATTTCGCCGGCTTTGCCGACCGATTCGGGATTTCCTTCGCCGACTACTTCGGGCCGGAGCTGGCCGAGTTGCAGAGTGCCGATGGGCCGGTGGCCCACGGGCTGATCGAGCTCGGGGACGACGGTATCGTCCTCACGGCGAGGGGCCGGCCGTTCGTCCGCACCATCTGCATGACGTTCGACGGCTACCTCCGCCGCCGGGCCGCCTCGCCACAACCGGTGTTCAGCCGCACGGTGTGAGCCGATGCGAGTCGTGGTCATCGGGGCCGGTATCGCGGGACTGAGCGCGGCACTGGCCCTCCAGCGCCGGGCCCGCCAAGAGAACCGGGCGCTGGACCTGCGAGTGCTGGAAGCCGGTCCCCAACCCGGTGGCCACGTCGGGACCCTTCGGGAGGACGGCTTTCTCATCGAGACCGGCCCCAACGGGTTCCTGAGCGGGCAGCCTGCCATCGACGACCTGGTTGGCTACCTCGGTCTCACGTCGAGCCTGGTCGAAACGCGGCCGGCCTTCCGCCGCCGCTTTCTGGCTTCCGGCGGCCGGCTGCGCCGGATTCCTAACACGCCGGTGGGGCTGTTCACGACCCGGACGCTGAGCCTGCGGGGCCGGCTGCGGCTCGCGATGGAGCCATGGATTCCGCCCCGCCGGAATGGCGGTGAGGAAACCGTGCTCGAGTTCGGCCGGCGCCGATTCGGACCGGAGGCGGCCTCGGTCTTTGCCGACGCCATCGTCGCCGGTACCAGCGCGGGCTCGGCTGCGACGCTCTCGGTCGATGCGGCCTACCCCACGCTGCCCGACCTGGAGCGGCGCTACGGTAGCGTGGTCCGAGGACTGATGGCGGAGCGGCGCCGGCGCGGACCGAAAGCCCGGTTTCAGAGCTTTGCTCTGGGCATGGGCACCATTGTGGATGCCATCGTGGACCGGCTCGGGCCGGTGATCAGCCTGGGAGACGCCGTCACCGGCCTAACCCGCGAAGCCGGGGGCTGGTGGATCGCCCGCGCGGACCGTGATCCCCTGTTCGCCGAGCGGGTCATCGTAGCCGCTCCGGCGTCTCGTATTGCATGCTGGTTCCAGTACTCCGATCCGGCACTGGCCGCGCTGCTCCGGGAAATCCCGAGCGCGGGGGTCGTGGCCGTCGCGTTCGCCTGGCGGGAGGGCGACCTGGCCCGGCCGCTCGACGGGTACGGGTATCTGGTGCCCGCGCGCGAGGGCCTCGTCACGCTCGGAGCGGTGTGGGAATCGAGCCTGTTCCCCAGCCGAGCGCCGCGGGGATGGGTGCTGGTTCGGTCGATGCTGGGCGGCGCTCGCACCCCCGGTGCGATCCAGCTCTCCGACGCCGAACTGCTCGGCATCACCGAGGCCGAGACCGCCCCGTTGCTTCGGGCCCGGCGGCCCCCATCGCACGCATGGGTATTCCGGTGGCCGGAGGCCATTTCCCAGTACCTCAAGGGGCACTGCGAGCGGGTGGCCTCCATCCGGCGGGCCGCCGTAGCACTCGGCGGACTCGAGCCGTGCGGCTCCTCCTACGATGGCGTGTCGTTCACCAGCGCGCTGGCCTCGGGGGCCGCCGCCGCGGACCGGACCGTCCTCCAATGATCCGTCACGTGGTCCTGGTGACCTACGGAGAGCCTCCCACGGCCAGCTACTGGGCCCAGCTCCACTACTCCTGGCGCATCCTGCTCGGCCTAACCCGCTCGGTGGCGCCGATCCCCGCTGCGGTGCTGCCACTGATCGCGCTTCGCCGCGCCTGGCTCCGCCACCGCTCCTGGACCGGTGAGGCGTACGGCTCGCCGCTGGAGCCGCTCACCCGCCAGCAAGCAGCCGGACTGCGGCACGCTCTCGCGGCCCTGGCGCCCGAGATCGAGTGGCAGGTCCACGTGGGATACGAATTCCGGAATCCGCTGCTGCCGGCGCTGCTCGATGGCCTTCCTCCGGACGAGCCCGTGGATATCGTGCCGATGTACGTGGCAGACTCGGCCTTCACCCATGACATAACCCGCGCCGCCCTGCAGGCCTGGCTCCGGCGGAGAAACGACGGTGGAACCAGCGCTCGCCCCGTCGCCGTGCTCCCCCCGATGGATGAGGCGACCCTGGCCGACGTCTCGGTGCGCCACCTTCGCCGGTTGCTCTCCGAAGCCGGCGCGCAGGCGGGCCCTGACACCGCGCTCGTCCTCGCCGCGCATGGAACCTTGCTCGAACCGCCGCGGCCGATGGAAACCGGGCGCGAAGCCACCGAACGGCTGGCCCACCTCATCGCGGCCGGACTGAACGGCGAGTTCGGCCTGGTCGTCCACGGATGGCTCAATCACGTCTATGGAGGACAGTGGACCCAGCCGCCGATCGAAGAAGCGCTCCGCCTGGTCTCCGAGAACGGCTTCCGGCGGGTGTTCTATTACCCCTACGGCTTCCTCGCCGACAACGCCGAAAGCCAGCTCGAGGGGCGGATCGCCCTTCGCGCCCGGCCGGAGCTCGAGGCCATTCACCTGCCCTGCCTCAATGCCTCGCCCGACTATCTCCAGGCTCTGGCCCAGCAGATCCTGAGTGGCGTTTCGGCAAGAACCGCAGTCAAAGCCGGAACGGCGTGAGGTCAAACCGCGGCACCTGGTCCTCCACCAGGTCTGCCAGCACCTCGCCAATGGCGGGGGCGAACTTGAACCCGTGCCCCGAGCACGGGCTCGCCAGCATAACCCGCGGGTCGTCGGGATGCCGGTCCAGGAGAAAGTCGCCCGACGGGGTGTTGGTGTAGAGACACACCGCGGTTTCGCGAACCGCGCCCAGCCCAGGCAGGCGGGACGCGAGCACCCCTCGTAGGGCCTCCGCTTCACGCGGGTCGGCAGGCCGCCGGGGATTATCAGGGTCGGCGCTTTCCCCTTCCCGATGGATGGCCACCTTCACGCCGTGGCCCAGATCGGGAAACCCGTACAACATCCGATCCGGTTCCCATTCCCAGATGAACACCGGCATCTCCGCGAAGCCCTTTACCGGGTTAGGGGAAGGCTCGAACCAGAACAGCGCCTGGCGGGTTATGGTGAGCGGCAGCCTCGTCTTCGGCAGCCCTCCGGCCATCCAGGCACCGGCACTGAGCACTAACCGCTCGACCGTGCAGGTCCTCGAGCCGGTTCGCACCGTGAGGGACGACCCCGCCTCCCACTCGACGACTGGCTCGTCATAGTGCAGCTCGGCCCCGGCGCGCTCCGCCAGCGCGAGCGCGGTCCGGATCGCTGCTTCCGGGAATAACACGCCGGCCCTGGGTTCGAACAGCCCGACCTCGTCGTCGGCGGGCGTGAACCAGGGAAATCGATCGCGAACCTGGACGGCCGAGAGCTCTTCAACCGGAAGCCGATGCTCGGCGGCGCTCCGGCGCACTCCGGTAA
>JBQTHV010000097.1:0-2159 GCA_052389555.1 Gemmatimonadales bacterium
TGGCGTCCGCTCGACCCCGAGGAGCCCCTCTACCCCTGCACCGCGGTCCGGCCGATCTACCAGCGGGCCTGTTACTGGGTCCAGACCTCCGCGATCCTGGAGCGAAATGGCGGCGATCTCGCCGCCGCCGCGGGCGAGTGCGACCGGGCTCCTCTCGATCTGCGCGAAGCGTGCTACGAGAGCCTGGGCCGGGACGTGAGCGCCTACGCCGGCCAGGACCCCGCCCGGGCGATCGAGCTTTGCGGGGTGGGCACGCCCGCCTTCCGGGCGGCGTGCTATTTCGGCGCAGCCAAGAGTCTGGTCGACTGGAGCGCTGACCCGGCACCCGGTTTCCGGATGTGCCGCTGGCTAGCAGGACACGCATCCAAACAGGCTTGTTACCTGGCGGTGGGGGAACAGATTGCGGCGCTGTATCCCGATTCTCAATCGCGGGTGGCCGCGTGCGGCGTGGCCGAGAGTGCCCGGTTCCGTGCGGTGTGCCGCGAGGGGGCGCGGGTTAGGTAGCTACTGGCTATTGGCTATTCGCTATTGGACAGGATCGTCGACTAGCGGTCGGCTTCGAGCCGCCGCAGGTGGGCTCGAGCGCCCAGAGCAGTGAAGCGGCGCCGGGCCTGCTCTCGGTGGCGCGCTGCCTCATCAGGCCGTCCGAGCGCTGCCAAGGCGCGCGCCGCGAGCATGGCGCATTCCGCCTCGAGTAGCGGGATCTGCAGCCGAGCCGCCTGGCGGCGCGCCCGTTCCGCGGCACGGAGCGCGCGGGCGATCTCGCCAGTAACCAGGAGAACGAGAGCCCGCACCCGTTCCACTTCCGCCAGCCCAGCCTCGTCTCCGGCTTCTCGCGCCAGCGCCTCGGCGCGGTCCAGCGTTTCCCGAGCCATGGCACTCTCGCCTAAGGGAGCTTCCGTTTCCGCGCGGCCGGTCAGAACCAGGGCCCGCAAGGCGGCATCATTGACGTGTCCCGCGTGCCGGACCGCGTGCGCCGATGCCACCAGCGCATTGGTCAGATCGCCAGCCTCGCGGGCCACTAGCGCCAAGTTATGATAGGTCTCCGCCGCACGGTGGTGATCGCCCAGACGCTGATAGGCCAGCAGCGCTTCCCGATACAGGCGGCGCGCCTCGTCGGCTTCGCCGAGGAGGTGAGTGACCGAGGCGAGATTGTTGGCCGCCCGGGCGGACATGAGTCGATCGTCCAGACGGTCCGCAATGCGCTGGGCTGCGGTGAACCTGGCGCGAGCCTCGGTGAGCTCACCCCGCTCGAACGCAATCGCACCGAGCAGGTTTTCACACCGCATCACCCCGTCATCATCACTGCGGGCCCCGAATCCCCGCATTGCCATCCTGGCTTCCCGAACCGCGCGTTTCAGGTCGCCGGTCCGGGCCGCTGCGGTGCCGATGAGGAAACGCACCTCGGGCGGGTCATCCTCGGCACCGGCGCCGTAGGAGGCAAGCATCTCGCGGTACCTTCCCTCTCGGAGCAGGAGTCGCAAGGCGGCGAGAAGACGATCCGATTCCGACATAACCCGGAGGTCAGTAAGGTCAGTAAGAGATCGCGTACCGGCTGAACTCGACCAGGCTCGCTTCCACTCGTTGCTCACTCTGGAAGAGCGCCGAGCTCAGCCGGACGAATGGCTGGCCGGGAAGGGACTGCCGCCAGACGGCGAAACGGTCCTCCACGTCGTCGTCGTCCGAGTCAACCTCACCGTCGTCGTTGTAGTCGGGATCCGCCTTGTCGTACCGGATTCGCAGCTCGGCGGGCCGGGCGGACGAGAAGACCAGGCCCGCAGGCAGCAGTGTAACCAGCAACCGATTCGGATCGACCAGGATGGTGATCAGGACCGAATCGCCCGGGGCGATGGGCAGGCCGTCAGGCAACTGGAGCAGACTGGTCGCGTCCACTCGGAGCCGGACGAACTCGTCGCCTCGCTGGCCCTGCTCATCCAGGAAGAAGACCCGACCTTCCCGATTCTCTCCTCGTACGGCCCAGAAGGTGACCAGGCTGCTTTCGAGGGGAGGGGCGGTGCCCGCAAAGCGGAGAAACACCAGTTCCTCTTCCGGTTTTTCATTCGGTCCGACGGGGTCAGATGAGCACGAAAGCACGGTCCCCAGAACCAGGAAGCTCAGGGGGCGCAGCACGTTTCTCATTGGTCTTGGGCTCCTTCCAG